>JAYRVK010000434.1:0-2122 GCA_041918555.1 Sandaracinaceae bacterium | reverse complement strand
GGTGGCGCGCGCGTCGGGCGCGCGGCAGGGGGACGGCGAGCCCCCCCCCCTCGACGCGCCCGAGGAGCGCGGGCTGGGCCGAGAGGCGGGAAGTCCGGAAGGCGAGAGGGCAATCCAGTGCGGCGGGAGCGCGAGCCCGCGGCTCGGGGAGCCGGCGGCGGCTCCCCCATCGGATTCGCACGTACCCCTCGCGACTTCTCCGCTCCTCTCCTTTCGGCGTTCCTGGCGGCGCCGGTCGACTCCCCTCGGCGGCGCCTCGGGGGGGTGCGAACAGGCCAACCGCCCGTTCGCTGCGCTCCTGACGCTCGCGCTCCTCGCGAGCGTGGGGGCCAGCGCGCAGGTCCCGGGCAGCCGGACGCGCGTGGAGGGCGTCGCCGCGTGGGTCGGGCCGAGCGGTCGGCCGGGGTCGATCGCGATCCTGCGCAGCGACGTGGTGCTGCGCGCGCGGATGCGCCTCGCGGGCCGGGTCGGCCGCGAGCAAGCCGACGCGCTGCCGGCCGCGCTCCTGCGCGCGGCCCTCGACGAGCTCGTCGGCGAGGTGCTGATCGAGCGCGAGGCGGATCGCCTCCACGCCGCGCGGCCGAGCGACGCGGACGTCGCCGAGGAGCGCGCGCGGCTCGCGCGCGACGCGGGAGGCCCGGAGGTGCTGGCCGCGTTGGCGGAGGAGCTCGGCGTGGACGGCGCGGAGCTCGACGCGATCGCGCGGCGCCGCGCGTACGTCGACGCGTTCCTGCGCGCGAACCTCGAGGGCACGACCGAGGTCAGCGACGCGCAGGTCGAGCGCGCCTACGCGGCGGGCGATCATCCGTTCGCGGGGCGTCCGCTCGAGGACGTGCGCGAGCCGCTCCGCGCATGGATCCAGCAACGAATCTTGTCACGCGACGTCGCCCGCTGGATCGAGGTCCTGCGCGGCCGGACCAGCGTGCGCGTGCTCGCCGAGTGGAGCCGCGATGAGTGACGCGGGCGGGCCGTGATCGTCCGGCCGCTGGCCGAGGCCGACGACGCGGCGGTCGCCGCGCTCGGCGCGCGCGTGCTCGGCGAAGGCTGGAGCGCGGAGGAGCTCGCGCGGGAGCGCGCGCGCGCGGTGGCGCGGGTCCTCGTGGCCGACGAGGGCGGCGTTCCCCTCGGCTACGTGATCGCGTGGGTGATCGCCGAGGAGGCCGAGGTGCTGACGCTCGCGGTCGATCCCGCAGCGCGCCGCCGCGGGGTGGGCCGCGCGCTGCTCGAGGCGGCGCTCGCGGGCGCGCACCGCGCCCACCTCGAGGTGCGGGCGGACAACGCCGCGGCGCGGGCCCTCTACGAGGGCTTCGGCTTCGCGGTCGTGGGCCGCCGCCGCGCGTACTACGCCGACGGCGAGGACGCGCTCCTCATGGCGTGGGGCTCAGGGTCACCGTGAGCACCACCCCGAGGAACACGGCGAACAGCACGCCCGCCGCGATCCCGAGCGGCCGGAACGCGCGCTCGCCGAAGCGGTCGCCGAGGTACATCCCGCCGAACGCGCCGCCCAGGAAGAGCGCGAAGGTCGTCCACGTCACCGGGTATCCCTCGCCGACCGCGACGTAGAGGCCCCAGTTCGCGAGCACGCCGAGCGTGCCGCCCGCGACCCAGCCGAAGACGGTGGTCAGCTTCGCCCGGGTCCGCTCGCGCTCGTCCGCCATCGGCGAGAACGTAGCAGGGCCCAAGGACGCGCGCGCTCGCCCGTCGAAGGTGACAATCGGCCGGGGAGGCGTCACGATTCCGCACCCACCTCCGGTCGGGTACTGCGTTTCGTGTTACCGAGGGCACCGTGAGCGACGACGACAACAAGGACCACGACGACGACGACGGCGGGCTCGCCGCGCTCTCCGCGCTGGTGCGCCAGTCCACCATGCCTCCCTCGATGGACGACGAGGACGCGCCCGAGGAGCGCGACGACGACGACGACGGCAAGCTCGATCTCGGCGCCCTGGTCGCCTCGGTGCCGCCGCCGCCGGCCGACGAGGCCGAGGACGAGGACGAGGACGACGACGACGCGCAGGTCATCGCGGCGCCCGCCGCCGCGAAGGCCGCCGCGCCCGCGGCGGACAAGCCCAAGAAGAAGAAGGCCGCGGCCGCGAAGCCGGCCGCCGCAAAGGAGCGCGAG
>JAYRVK010000433.1:0-14295 GCA_041918555.1 Sandaracinaceae bacterium | reverse complement strand
TTCGAAGGGGGTTTCACCCCCTTCCCCCAGCGCGAGTGAATCGCGCTGGGGCCCCCAACCCCAGTACGAACGCGGCAGAGCCGCGTTCGCTCCCCACGCTTTGCGTGGGGCCCCCTCGGCCCACGGCCGTCGCTGCGCGACGGCCTGGCCTCGATCGATTTATCGACACCCTCTGAGTCGTTCCAGCGCACGCGAGATCGCCTGGCCGACCGCACCAGACCAGACTCTGCGCATGCGTTCGGTTCGTTGTTGGCGTGGACCACGCGTGCCGCGACGCGCTCCCGCACGATCATTTTCGTCTTCACCTCCGCACGCGACGGAGGAGAACGCGCTAGGATCGGTCCGTGGGCGTCGCCCTCACGACGTGGGAGGTCATGGACGAACGAGCGCGCATGGTGGCCGTGCTGACGGACGTGTTTCGCGAGGTGGGCGCCGATCACTGTCTCATCGGGGGGATCGCGGTGGGCTATCACGGGCGACCGCGCGCGACGGTCGATGTCGACATGCTCGTCCCGCGGCGCAAGATCGGGCGGATCGCGCGGGCGCTCGAGGAGCGCGGCTACGTCGTCGCGCGGCACCCGGGGCTCACCCGCGTCTACGCGTCGGGCGCGGTGCCCGGGCGGGACGAGGCGATCGCCGATCTCGTGGAGCGCGACGCGAGCCCTGCGCTGACCGCGATCGCCCGGTCGTTCGAGGAGGCCACGGTGCTCGGCACGCCGGTGCGCGTGGCCACCCGCGGTGCGCTCGTCGCGTCCAAGTTCCTCTCTGCGGTCGCGTCGGACCGCGCAATTCTCGATCGGCAGCAGGACATCGTCGACATGGGCCGGGTGATCGGGCGCGCGTTCAGCGACGAGGACTGCGCGACGGCGTTGCGGATCGCAGACGCGATGTTCCCCGGCGCGCGCGACGAGCTGGCGCGGATGATCGATGATCATCGGCATGGTCGCGTGGTGAGGCTCTGAGCGAGCCGGTCGCCCCGCTGCCGCGCGCCGGTGACGTCGAGCTCGTCGACCTCGCTCATCGGGGAGCGGCGCTCTTGGGCCAGTCGAAGGCGGCCTTCATCGTCGCAGCGTCGATGTAGCGCGCGGCGAGGCGCAACCGGTGCGAACGCTCGTCCTCCTCGGGATGGCGCCTCCGGATCTCGGCGAGCGCGAACGAGTGGGCGAGCACGGTGAGCGCGGCCGAACGCTCCACGCGCTGCCGCGGCTCATGCGGCGGTAGGCCGCCTCCATGATCGCCCACGCCTCCTCGGACGTGTGGCTGCTCGGTGATGGGACGGATGTCGATCGCGACGAGCCGACCCTGGTCTGGGGGCTGTAGGTCCGCGATCGAAGCGGGCTCGCGCGGGGACTATGCTCGGCCCGCATGTCCCTCCGCCGCGCGCTGCCCCTCACGGCGCTCCTCTTCACCGGCTGCCCCGAGCCCTCGGCGGCTCCGGAGCCGCGCGAGGCGACGGCCTGCGAGCGGACCGGGGACCGGTGCCAGACGCCCGAAGGGCCGATCGGCGTGTGCAGCGAGACGACCGCGCCCTGCGACGAGCCGCCGTGCCTGGGCTGCATGCCGCAGCACTGATCGAAGCACGAGCTCCTCGGGCCGGGCGGGTGGATCGTCAGGGGGCGAGCGAGGTGCGCGCGGCGGCGAGCTCGCCGCCGACGTCCTCTGCGCGCTCCTCCGCGGCGCCGCGCGACTTCTTCTCCGCGTCGAGGCGGCGGCCCTCCTCGAGCACGCGCGCGGGCGGCTCCTTGAGGTCCCACACCAGGCCCACCGCGCTCAGCGCTCGGAGCGCGTAGTAGGTGAGGTCGATCTCCCACCAGTAGAAGCCCTGGCGGCAGCTGTTCATGTAGTGGTGGTGGTTGTTGTGCCAGCCCTCGCCGAAGGTGAGCAGCGCGAGCCACAGGTTGTTGCGGCTCGTGTCCTTCGTCTCGAAGCGGCGGCCGCCCCACACGTGACAAAGCGAATTGATCATGTACGTCGAGTGCCAGCTCAGCACCTGGCTCAGGAAGAAGCCGATGAAGAGGCCGGGCCACCCGAAGAGCGCGGTGACGAGGAGGCCGAGCACGATCGTCGGCGCCAGGTAGAAGCGGTCGAGCCACACGAGCTCGGGGTACTGCGCGAAGTCCTTGATGCGCTTCCAGTCGGTCTGCCCGCTGTCGCTGAAGATCCAGCCGAAGTGCGCGTGCAGGAAGCCGTCTTGCTTCGGCGAGTGGAGGTCGCGCTCGGTGTCGCTGTAGAGGTGGTGCGCGCGGTGATGCGCGGCCCACCAGAGGACGCCGCGCTGGATCGAGAGGCTCGCGAGGACCGCGAGGACGTACTGGAACGGGCGGCTCGTCGAGTAGGTGCGGTGCGCGAAGTAGCGGTGGTGGACCGCGGTGACCGCCCACATCCGCACGACGTACAGCACGACGCACAGGACCACCGCCTCCCACGTGACGCCCGACCAGATCGCGAGGAGCGGCGTGAGGTGGACGAGCACCCACGGGATCGCGCTCTCGAGATCGTAGCGGTGCGTGCGCGCGGCGGCGGTCATGCGCTAACCCTAGGAAATCCGGGCTCCCGCGTCGGTCACCGTTCCGTCAGGCGTGGTCACCGTTCGGTCACCGCGCCGTCGTCGGGGCGATCGGTCGCGACGTAACGACGTCCGCGCCGTGGCATACCCGGCGCCATGACCGGCCTCTCGCTCTACGGCGCGCTCACGCCCTGGTACCGGCTGCTCGACCCGCCCGAGGACCACCGCGACGAGGCCGCGAGCTACGAGCGCGCGCTGCTCGGGGCGCTCCGCGACGCGCCCGGCCGACCGACGCTGCTCGAGCTCGGCGCCGGCGCGGGGCACAACGCGCTCCACCTGAAGGCGCGCTTCGCGTGCACGCTCAGCGATCTGTCGCCCGACATGCTCGCGCTCTCTCGCGCGCTCAACCCCGCGTGCGCGCACGTCGAGGGCGACATGCGGACGCTGCGCCTGGGCCGGACCTTCGACGCGGTCCTCGTGCACGACGCGATCGCGTACATGACGACCGAGGCGGACCTCGCCGCGGTCGCAGAGACCGCGTACCTGCACACGCGCCCGGGCGGCGCCGCGCTGTTCGCGCCCGACGACTACGCCGAGGACTTCGTCGAGGGGACCGTGCTCATCGAGGCGGACGACGGCGCGCGCGCGCTCAGGTGCGTCGAGTGGTCGTGGGACCCCGACCCCACCGACACGACCTGCCGCGCCGAGTACGTGTACGTCATGCGCGAGGGCGGGCGCGTGCACACCGCGCACGAGACCCACGTCCTGGGGCTCTTCTCGCGCGGCGCGTGGGTGCGGATCCTCGAGGGCGCGGGGTGGTCGGTCGACACGGTCGAGCGCTGGGACGACGGCAAGCCGCTCGACCGCGTGTTCCTCTGCGTCAGGGCATGAACTTGTAGCCCGCGCCGCGGATGCTCAGGAAGTGCCTCGGGTCGGCGGGGTCGTCCTCGAAGTGACGCCGTAGACGGGAAATGAAGTTGTCGATGGTCCGCGACGAGTGGCTGCGGAGCTTCCAGACCTTCTCGAGGAGCTCGGCGCGGCTGATGACGCGGCCGGGGTGCGCGACGAAGTAGCGCAAGAGATCGAGCTCGAGGCGGGTGAGCTCCACCTTGCGCCCGTCGACCGTGACCTCGTGCGCGTCGAACGACACCTGCGCGCGGCCGAACGCCGCCGTCACGGGCGCCGCGCCGTTGCCCTGCGCCCAGGCCTGGCGCCGCAGCATCGACCCGACGCGCGCCAGGAGCTCGTCGAGGTCGAAGGGCTTCACCACGTAGTCGTCGGCGCCCGACTCGAGGCCCTCGACGCGATCGTCGGCGGAGCTCCGCGCGGTCAGCATGATCACCGGGGTGTAGTTCCCGCTGTCCCGGATCTTGCGGCAGAGCTCGTAGCCGTTCTTGTCGGGCAGCATCACGTCCAGGACGATCACCGAGTAGCGATCGGGCTGGAGCAGCTTCTCACCGGCCTCGCGCGCGGTCGACGCGAGGTCGACGGCGTAGCCGGAGAGCTCGAGGTTGAGCTTCAGCCCGGCGGCGAGGTGCTCCTCGTCCTCGACGACCAGGATCCGATGGGGAGGTTCGGGGGTCACGCGGTCTTCAGGGGGGTGGTGCTCGCGGGCAGGGTCACGCGCATCGTGGTGCCGGTGCCGGGGCCGTCGGACGAGGCCTCGACCTTGCCGCCGAGGCTGCGCACGAGCGCCCATACCACGAACAGACCCAGGCCGGTCCCCTTGCGGCTGCGCACCGTCTCGGCGGACACGCGGTAGAAGCGGTGGAAGACGCGCTTGAGGTCCGGGGCCGGGATCCCGATCCCGTGGTCCACCACCTCGAGCACGAGCCCGCGCGGGCTCTCCGACGCCTGCACGCGTACGTCGACCGCGCCGGGATCCGAGTACTTCACCGCGTTGTCGATCAGGTTGCGGACGACGACCTGGAGCGCCGCGCGGTCGGTCACGAGCACGAGGTCCTCGTCGACCGCGAGGTCGATCGCCTCGGGCTCCAGCTTGTGCTGCCCGCGCACGCTCTCGGCGCACTCGGCGACGAGCGCCGCGAGGTGCACGTCTTCTTGCTGGAGGTGCACGCGCTCGTGGTCGTGCGCGAGCCGGCTCGCCTGGAGGATGTCGTCGACGAAGCGGCGGAGCCGATCGACGTCCTGGAGCATCATCTCGCGCACGTACTCGCGCTTCTCCTCGTCGAGGCCCGGCCGCGCGAGCGTCTGGAGGCCGAGCTTGATCGACGCGAGCGGCGTCTTGAGCTCGTGGGTCACCGAGTCGATGAAGCTGTCCTGCCGTCGGACCTCGAGGATCTCGCGCCCGAGGTACACCGCGAACATCACCATCTGCACCACGAGGGCGATGAAGGCGATCACGCCCGCCACGAGGAGCCACACGCTGGTGGCGATGTCGTCGCCCTGCGCGAGGTTGCCCGCGAACACGAGCGTCCAGCCGACCAGGAGCGCGATCGCGATCGGCACGGCGATCGACGCCATGATGATCGGCGTCGAGATGGATCGGAGGTTGCGGCGGCGAGCCATGCGCTGCGCGGATTATGTGGTCCCGTGCTACGCGGGCGCCAGCGGCCCTCGAGAGGTCAGCTCGCCTTGCGCGCGACGACCCGCACGCCATGCCGCGGCCGCAGCGTGACCATCGCCTCGGGCTCGACCGGGTGGCCCGGCACGAGCTCGAGGTGGAAGCGCTGCCCGAGCGAGGCGAGGAGCAGCACGCCCTCGAGCATCGCGAAGCCCTGGCCGATGCACATGCGGCGGCCGCCCCCGAAGGGGAAGAACGCGAACGGATCGATGGCCTTCATGTCGCGGAAGCGCTCCGGGTCGAAGCCCTCGGGGTCGGGCCACACGTCGGGGTGGCGATGGACGACCCACGGGCTGATGAAGAGCCGGCTCCCGCCCTCGACGAGGTAGCCGCCGAGCTCGGCGTCGACGCGGGGCGCGCGCGCGAGGATCCAGGCGGGCGGGTAGAGCCGCATCGCCTCGTGGAAGACCATCCGCGTGTAGGTCAGCGCGCCGTAGTCGTCGGCGGTCGGCGGCCGGCCGCCGAGCACGCCGCGCAGCTCCTCGCGCATCCGCCGCGCGATCTCGGGGTGCTTGCCGAGGAGGTAGAAGGTCCAGCTCAGCGCGTTCGCGGTGGTCTCGTGGCCCGCGAGGAACATCGTCATGACCTCGTCGCGGAGCTGCCGGTCGTCCATGCGCTCGCCGGTCTCCTCGTCCACGGTCTCGTGGAGCATCGTGAGCAGGTCGTCGCCGTGCCCGCCCGCGGCGCGGCGCTCGCGCAGGATCCGCGCGACCGCCTCGTCGAGGACCGCGCGGTGCCTGGCGAAGCGCCGGTTGGCGGGGGTCGGCCACGACTCGGGCGGCTGGACCACGCGGCGGAAGCGCCGGTTGATCTCGCCGATCAGGTAGGTGACGGCCTCGGCGATCGCGTCCGAGTCCCCCGCGGGCGCGGTGCCGAGCAACGTCTCTTGCACGATGCGGAGCGTGATCCGCATCATGTCCCGCGAGACGTCGAACGGCTCCTCGCGCCGCGCCCACTCGTCGCCGAGCTCCTCGGCGGCGAGGACCATGCGCTCCGCGAACCCGTCGATCCGCTTCTTGTGGAACGCGGGCTGCGCGATCCGCCGCTGCCGGAGCCAGAACTCACCCTCCGAGACGAGCAGGCCGTTGCCGAGGATCTTCGAGAGGTTCCGGCGGCCGTAGAGCGGCTTGACGAACTCACGGTGCCGGCCCTGCAGGATCTCGCGCACCAGATCGGGGTGGCTGACCAGGTGCGCGGTCACCGCGCCGAGCCGGATGCGCGCCACGTCGCCGACCTCCGCGCGCCAGCGCAAGAACGCGTGGAGCGGATCGCCCACGCCCTCGCGGAGGTGGCCGAGGATCGGGTCGGCCCCGCTCGGCTCGGGCGCGCGGCGCTCGCGCGGGATCGGCCGGACGCCATGCAAGGCGTCTTGCACGACGTCGCGGACCGACTCCACGAGGAACGGCCGGAAGCGCCCCTCGGCGCCGTCGAGATCGATCTTGTCGGGGACCTGGGCGGCGCGGCGGCGGGCGGTGGGCTCGGCGGCGGGCGTGGTCATCGGTCGGTCGCTCCCTTCGGGGCGAGCACGCCCCGCTCGAGGATGGTCAGCATCGCGTGGTGGGTCGGGCGCCGGTCGAGCCCGGCGAGGAGGTAGTGCGTGCGCACGCCGGTGAGGAACGCGAGGATCGCGTGGACCGTCGCGTCCACGTCGAGGTCGGGGCGCAAGACGCCTTTCGCGATCCCTTCGCGCAGCCACGCGCAGCCGAGGGCGTGCGTGCGGTCCTGGAACGCGCGGTAGTGTGGACGCAGCTCGGGGCTCGGCCCGATGGCCTCGGCCATCAACACCTGGAAGACGCGCGCGACCTCGGGGTGGCGATCCGAGAACGTGAGCTGCGCCTCGAGGATCGCGGAGAGGTCGCCCAGGCCGTAGTCGCGCTCGCGGTCGCGCAGCGGCGCGAGGACGGAGCCGAAGAAGCGTTCGAAGCAGGCCTCGACCACCGCGAGCAACAAGCCTTCCTTGCTCCCGAAGTGGAAGGGGATGACCCCGTGGGTGATCCCCGCGCGCTCGGCGACGGTCTTGAGCGAGGTCGCGCGGTAGCCGCGCTCGGCGAAGAGGGCGATCCCCGCCTCGATCAGCGCGGCCCGCGTCCGGGCCGACTGCTCCGCCTTGCTCGCCACGGCCTAGAGCTTGGGGCCGTATTTTGAACGGTCAACATACAAAATCCAAGGAGGTCTCAAGTGCTGGAGATCCTTTGGATTCATTCCCGCGCGAAGGCCGCTTCCCGGCGCCTCGACGCGGTCAGGGCGCGGCGCGCGAGGCGCTCGATCGCGGGGCCGAGCAACGGCACCCGGACGGTGAGGAGGCCCTCGAGGACGAAGCGCGCGCCCGCGCCGTCGGCCCGGATCGCGAGCGTCCCCTCCGCGCTCGCGTCGCCCGGCCCCGCGAGGCGGGTCAGCGTCCAGCGCGCGTCGAGCCCGTCCCAGCGCGTGACGAGGCGCGTGACGTAGACGTGGGGCCGCCAGCCCGTGTCGCGCTTCTCCACGAGGACCACCGCGCCGTCCTCGCCCGTGCAGCTTCGCTCGAGGGTCCCGAGGTCCGCGCTCATCGCCTCCTGGAACGCCGGGTCCTGCCAGAGCGCCGCGAGGTCGGCGGGCGCGCACGGGTAGCGTTGCTCGTCGTGTAGCCGGATCGTCACTCCGCTATCCTCCGCGCCGCGTGAGCAGCCCGCCGAACGACCCGCGCCTCGGGATCGGCCTCGCCCTCGCCGCGTTCGTCGTGGCCACCGCGAGCGTGGCGCCGCAGTTCGTCGAGAGCACGTGGATCATCCGCGATTGTCGGTTCCATACGAACGTGAATCAAACGATCGTCGAGGCGGGGACCCTCGAGCAGCACGCCTTCGCCTCGAGCTGGTACGACGCCGACCTCGGCTGGAACCGCGACCTCGATCCGGCGTGGAGCAACGTCGCGCTCGGCCGCAACGGCGAGTACTGGCCCAAGCACACCTGGCTCCTGCCCGTGCTCTCGACGCCGGTGTACTGGGCGTTCGGGGTCCTCGGCACGCTCCTCTTCAACCTCGCGATGTTCGGCTGGATCGCCGCCGCGGGCTACCGCTTCGCGAAGGAGTACGCCTCGCCCGCCGGCGCCGCCGCCGCGGTCGCGCTGTTCCTCTTCGGCACCGCGATCCTCGAGTCGGCCTACAACTACAGCGCCGACCTGTTGCAGGTCGCGGTGTTCCTCACCGGGCTCGCGTTCGCGGCCTCGCGCCGCCCGATCCACGCCGGGATCTTCGTCGCGCTCGCGGTGATCGTGCGGCCGACCGCGCTGATCCTGATGCTCACGCCGATCCTGATCTACGCGGAGCGGCGGGCGTGGCGCGAGCTCCTGCGCGCGCTCCTCGCGGGGGCGGCGACGCTCGCGGCGTTCGGCGCGCTCAACACGTGGATGTACGGGCGGCCGTGGTGGACCGGCTACAACCGCACCGTCGTCACGGTGAACGGCGTGCCCACCGTGGCCTCGCACGTGGACTCGTTCGGCACGCCGCTCGCCGACGGCCTCCAGCGCACCTTCTTCGGCGACTACCCGCTCGGGCGCGCGTTCGCGGTGCTGCTGCTCGGCGCGCCGGGGCTCGTGCGGCTCCTGCGCGGCGGGCGCTGGAGCATGCTCGGCGTGCTCGTCGGGGTGCCGGCGAGCCTCTACGTGTTCGCGCGCTACGTGTACGAGGGGCACCGCTTCCACTGGATCGCGCTCTCGCTCGCGCTCCCGCCGATCGCGGCGTCGGTCGACTGGTTCGCGTCGGGCGCGTCGCGCGCGCGCGTGCCCGCGGCCGCTGCGATCGTCGCGATCACCGCCGCCCTCGTCGCGCTCTTCTTCGATCCGATCGACGCGCGCATCCCGGGCGACGGCTGGCGCTTCGCGGTCGAGGCGCTCGCGGCGGGCACCCTCGATCTGCGCGAGGTGCTCGGGGCGGACGCGTTCGCCGGGATCGCGTACGCGGAGCTCTCGCGCGCGGCCGCGGGCCCGGGCGGCGCCTGGCTCGCGCGCGCGCCGGTCCCCGCGCTGCTCGCGGGCGCGCCCTTCGCCGCGCTCGGCCCGTGGGGCCTCGCGGTCCTGCACCTCGGGCTCCTCGGGCTCACCGCGCTCTTCGCCTCGGACGTCCTGCGCCGGCTCGTGCCCGCGCCGCTCGCCGCGCTCTGCGTCGGCGCGCCGATGATGATCCCGTGGGTGCGCGACGCGGCGATCCGCGGCGGCCCGCTCCTCGTCGCGCTCCCGCTCGCGCTCGGCGCGCTGTGCCTCGCGCTGCGCGGGCGCCACGCGCTCGCCGGCGCGCTCGCGGTCCTCGCGGGCTGGACCGCGGGCACCCTCTGGCTCGGTCTCCCAGCGCTGCTGCCGCTCCTCGCGGACCCGCGCGCGCGCCTCGCCGCGCTCAAGGGCGCGGGCCCCCTGCTCGCGCTCTTCGGGCTCGCGACGTGGATCCTGCACGGCGCGCCCTTCGCCTCGCCCGACGACGCGGTGATCGTCGGCGACGCGATCGTGCGCGCGCCGCGCCGGGATCTGATCGACGCGCTCCACGAGGCGGTCGCCGACCGCGTGCCCGCGCGCCTCCTGTTCGTGCTCCTCCCGCTCGCCCCGCTCGGGCTGGTCGTCGCGTGGCATCGCGACCGGCGGCTCGCCGCGGCGCTCGGGCTCACCGCGCTCGCGGCCCTCGCGCCGGGCGTCGGCACGCGCTCGCCGGACTTCGCGTGGGAGCCGCTGTCGACGATCCTCCTCGCGCTCCCGCTCGCGCTCGTCGCGGACGGCGTCGCCAAGGCGTGGGAGCGCGTGCCCGCGCGGCATCGCACCGGCTCGCTCGCGCTCGGGGTCGCGCTGAGCGCGCTCGCGCTGATCGGTGGGGCGCGGCGCGTCGTGGAGAGCCGCCAGCCCTTCTCGATCGCGAGCTTCGAGGGCGTGCGCGGCGCGGTGGTGCTCCTCGGGGGCAACGTCCCTTGCGACTTCCTCGCGTGGGAGCACCTGAGCTGGGAGTGCAGCCAGTACGATCACGGGCTCACGCACATGGTCGGTCGCGCGACGAGCACCGAGGAGGTGCGGGTCGCCGGCGTGCGTCACGAGCTCTTGCTGGTCCCGAGCGGGGAGGGCCGGCGCGCGCGCACCGTCACGTGGCCCGAGGCGCGGGCCGGGCGCGTGCTCGAGCTCGCGTGGGCGGTGCCCGATCCCGAGCGCGGCGGCGGGACCCTCGTCGTGCGGATCGACGACGAGGAGCGCGCCCGGATCGCGATCCCGCGCGCGCCCGACGGAGCGCTCCACCGCGAGCGGATCGAGACCCCGGGCCTCGGCGAGACCGCGCGCCTCCAGCTCGAGATGACGAGCGACGGCGGCGCGGTGGCCGTCGTCGCGCTCGACGCGGTGTGGCGCTGACGCGGCGGGCTCGACCACTGCGGCCTTGATGTCGAGGGAGCCACGGGGCACCGTGATCGCGCCCTCGATGATGCGGACCCTCCTCACCCGTGCGCTCGCGTTCTTGGTCCTCGCTCAGGGCTGCTTCGTGGACGAGACGCCGTGTCGTCCGGCGACCTGGGGATGCCAGTGCGACACCGGAGACCGCTGCGAGGCCTCGCTCATGTGCGTGGAGAACACCTGCGTCGACTCCGAAGGGGGCTTGCCCCCCACCGACGGAGGTCGGCCGCCGACCGACGCGGGGACGCCACCCGTCGGGCGCTTCGCGAGGCACGAGAGCTGCGACGTGATCGCGCCGCCCTCGGAGCTCGCGCTGCCCCCGCTCTACACGAAGTACCTCCACTGCCGGGGCATCCCGATCGTCGCGCCCGACGGGGTGCGTGACGACGCGCTCCTCCTCGCCGACGAGACGATGGCCTTCCTGCTCGAGGGGCTCGACTCCACGCGCGCGCGGATGACGCAAGAGAACCAGTACTTCGTCCTGCGGCCCGCGGGCCTGCGGATCGGCGACCTCCCGGAGGCCTTCCCGCCGGCCCAGGCGGACGGGCCCTACGCCTACAACGGCGGCCTCGGGGTCGGGACGGTCTTCGCCGACAACCTGCTTTGCGAGATCGGCACCGAGGTCGTGCCGCACGGCTGGGAGAACCACCTGGTCTTCGTCTTCGCCTTCCAGATGGCCTACTCCGGCCTGCACTTCACGCTGCCCCGGTTCACCCCCGATCTCGAGGCGGCCTCCGCCGCGGCGCGGGCCGCCGCACGGTGGCCCGCCATCGACGTGACCATCGTCTACGACTACTTCGCCGAGATGACCGTGACGTGGTTCGAGGTGAGCCCGCGCGCTCGCCCGGGCGCGCGCAACATGGCGACGGTCGACACGCGCGAGGAGCTCAGCACCTACGACGAGGCCGGCCACGCGATCGTGAGCTCGATCTTCACCGATCGCTTCGACATCCCCGGCTGCATCCGGCGAGGGGAGCTCACGCCCTACGAGGACCCGGCCGTGTCGTGTCCGAGCACCGTCGCCGACGCCGACTCCCACGACTACCCGGTCGTGCGCATCGGCAACCTGTGCTGGATGGCGACGAACCTCGCGACCACGCGGCTCGCCGGCGGCGCGAGCATCGCGGAGCCGGGCGGCGACTCCGCGTGGGCGATGGCGACCGGCCCCGCCCGCGCGAGCGTGCCGGGGGCGGCCCTCGAGGACGGCCTGCTCTACGACCGCGCGGCGGTCGAGTCGCCGGGGCTGTGTCCCGACGGCTGGCGCGTCCCGACCCACGAGGACACCGTCGTCCTCGAGAACTTCGCGCTGCTCGTCGGCGACCGAGCCGACGTCCCCTCGCACCTCTTCGCGCTCGACGCCTGGGGCGGCTCGTTCGTCGAAGAGGACAGCCTCGGCTTCGCGGCGCGTCCGAGCGGGAGCCGACGATCGGACGGCACGTTCGAGGGGCTGGGCTCGCAGTACTTCATGTGGACCTCGTCGCCGCACCCCGGGACCCCGTCGCAGCTCTCGGGCCGCCGGCTCTTCGACAACTTCCCCGAGTGGCAGATCCAGCCGTTCGCGGACCGGAGCGGCAGCTCCGTCCGCTGCGTGAGGCCGTGATGAAGAACCTCCCCCGGGCCGCCGCGCTCGCCTTCCTCGCGCTGACGCTCACCGCGTCCGTCGCCCAGGCGCAGGACGCGAGCACGCTGCTGCAGCAGGGCGTGGCCGCGCGCCGCGCGGGCGACGACGAGGCCGCCCTCGACTACTTCACGAGGGCGAACGCGGCGCAGCCCTCGGGCGTGGCGCGCGCGCAGATGGGGCTCGCGGCCCAGGCGCTCGGGCGGTGGGTCGAGGCCTACGATCACCTGCGCGCGGCGCTCGCGATGAGCGACGACTTCGTCACGCGGAACCGCGGCACGCTGGAGCAGGCGCTGCGCACCGTCGAGGCGAACGTCGGGCGCCTCGAGCTCCGCGGGAGCGTCGGCGGAGGCCAGGTCGAGATCAACGGTCGCGCCGTCGGCACGATGCCGCTCCCCGGGCCGATCCCCGTCGCGCTCGGGGAGACGATCATCGTGGTGCGCCTCGCCGGCTACCACCGGTTCCTGCGCACGATCGAGGTGCGGCCCGGCGTGATCGCGCGCGAGGAGGTCACGCTGGTGCCGCTCGAGGCGGAGCCCGTCGCGACGCCGCAACCGCAACCCGCGCCCGCTCCGCCCGCGCCGTCGCCTCCGCTCGACGACGCCGCTCCTCCCGCCGTCGAGGTCGTCGCCCCGCCTCGATCGGTGACCGCGGCCGGCGGCTCTCCTTCGGGCGCGCTCCTCGGGGTCGGGGTCGCGTTCACGGTCCTGACCGCCGCGGCGGCCGGGGTCGCCATCGGCTTCGGCGTGGCCTTCGACGAGACGAACGGCTTCTACCAGAGCCCCGAGTGCGACGGGCCCATCCGCGAGCGCGTGTGCCCGCTGACCCTCGACGCGCGCAACGCGAACGAGGCGGGCCTGATCGCGAGCGCGATCGGCGGCGGCGCGTCGCTCGCGCTCGCGGTCGTGTTCTACGCCGTCGCCGGCTCGAGCGGCGGCTCGGAGCAGGCCGCGCGCTGCGGCGGCGGCCCGGGCGAGCTCGGAATCGAGTGCGGTGTCCGGTTCTGATCTAGGCGCCGGCCGGGGCAGAAGGTAGACCTACGGGGCCGTGCCCGTCCTGCTGCCGGAAGAGCGCGTCGGCACGATGATCGCCGACAAGTATCGCATCGACGCGATCCTCGGGGCGGGCGGGATGGGCGTGGTGTTCGCGGGGCACCACGAGTGGACGAGCCGCGACGTCGCGGTGAAGCTGCTCAAGCCCGAGTACGCGCAGTTCGCGGAGGCGGTGCATCGGTTCATGCAGGAGGCGCGCGCCGCGGCTCGGCTCCGGACGCCGTACGTGGTCGACGTGCTCGACATGGGGAAGGAGCCGGACGGCACGGTCTACATGGTGCTCGAGCGACTCGAGGGCGAGCCGCTCTCGGATCGCCTCGAGCGCGTGGGCAAGCTCGCGGTCGGCGAGGCGGTCGCGACGCTCGGGCCCGTGATGGAGGCGCTCGTCGAGGCGCACGCCGCGGGCATCGTCCACCGCGACCTCAAGCCGGACAACATCTACCTGGCCGTCGGCCCCCACGGGAAGGTCGTCCCGAAGCTCCTCGACTTCGGCGTCGCGAAGGTCTCCGAGGCGAGCAAGAACACGACGACCGGGACGATGCTCGGCACGCCCCACTACATGTCCCCGGAGCAGGTGCGCGGCGACTCGGACGTGGGGCCGCCGGCCGACATCTGGTCGATGGGCGTGGTGCTCTACGAGTGCCTGAGCGGCCGGCTCCCCTACCCGGGAGAGAGCGCGACCGGGGTGCTCACCTCGATCCTGATCAACCCGCCCGTCCCGCTGAGCGCGGTCGCGCCGGAGCTGCCGCCGGCGGTGGTCGACCTCGTGCAGCTGGCGCTCCGGCACGACGTCGCCGAGCGCCCGAAGACAATGGAGGACTTCCTGCGGCGGCTGCGCGCGATCGCCGATCCGCTCGGCGTCGTCGACACGCTGCGCCCGCCGCCGGTCGACGCGCGCGCGGCGACGCAGGTCGCGCAGAAGATCACGCCGGTGGCCGAGGTGGCGTCGCGCGACCCGTCGAGTCGACTCGCGTCCGTGGGGATGCCCGACGTCCAGCCCGAGCCGAGCCCGGGCTCCTTCGCGGAGCTCGCGACGACGCCGATCGCCGACTCGCTCGAGGCCCCGTTCCCGCTGACGCCTTCCGCGCGGGCGACGGCGGCGAGCGATCTGCCGCCTCCTCCGCCGGTGTCGCGGGCGCCGCC
>JAYRVK010000432.1:0-2550 GCA_041918555.1 Sandaracinaceae bacterium | reverse complement strand
CTCGGCGAGGTGGATCCGGATCTGGTGCTGCCGTCCCGTCTCGAGCCGGCACGCAACGTAACTTGCGTCTCTCAGGAGCTCGATCGGCTCGACGTGGGTGACGCTGCGCTTGGCGTCCCCGGGGGGCGGCCCGCGGTGGCCGGGCCGGGTGCCCCACGAGCCGCGCAGCCCGTCGCCGCGGTCCTGCACGAGGAACGTGACGTGGGTGCGGGCCTCCACGCGGCCGTGCGCGAGCGCGAGGTAGCGCCGATGCACGGTGTGCGCGCGGAGCTGCGCCTCGAGCGAGCGCTTGGCGGGCATCGTGCGCGCGAAGACGAGGATCCCGGAGGTGTCCTTGTCGAGCCGCTGGACCACGCCGACGAACGGATCGCGCCGCTGTCGCCGGCCGCCGGCCCGCCGCAGCAGCAGCGCGCGCACGCGATCGACGAGCGTGTCCTTCTCGTCGCCCTCGAAGGGGAGCGTGAGCAGGCCCGCGGGCTTCTCCACCACGACGAGGTCGGGGTCGAGGTGCACGATGGCCTCGTCGGGCAGCTCGCCGCGCCGGAGCTTCTTGCCCTCGGGATCGACGCGGACGAGCGCCCCGGCCGCGACGCGCGCCGCCGGATCGAGCGCGCGGGCCTCGTCGACCCACACCCGCCCGCTCGCGCAGAGCTCCTTCGCCCGGCTCCACGGCACCGCGAGGAGCCGGCGCACGTGCGCCGCCACGGTCTCCCCGTCGACCTCCGCGCGAGCTTCGATCAATCCGATTCTCCGTTCACCGTCACGCGACGACTCCATCGAGGCCAGGTCGGCGCGACGCGCCGGCCGTCGGCCGAGGGGGCCCCACGCACAGCGTGGGGGTCGAACGCGCGCCAGCGCGTTCGGACGAGGGAGGGGGCCCCGGCGCGCCCTCGCGCGCGGGGGGGGATGGGGCGCGCACCCCCCACGGAAAAAAAAGAAATCCCCGAACAGCTCGGCGCTGTGCACCGCCAGGGCCGAGGCGATCTTGTAGAGCGAGCTGATGGAGGCGCTCGACTCGGCGCGCTCGATCTGCGAGAGGAGCGACACCGAGAGCCCGGTCCGCCGCGACATCTGCTTGAGCGTGAGCCCGCGCGACTTGCGGTGACCGCGGATGGTCTCGCCGATGTGCTTGTGGAGGCTCTCCTCGGGCGTGCGCGCGAGCCCCTTCTTCTTCATCACCCGGTCGAGCACGTCGCGGAACTCGTCGGGGTTGAAGGGCTTCTTCAGGTAGTCCGCGGCGTCGAGCTTGATCGACTGCACCGCCGTGTCGAGGGACGGGAAGCCGGTGAAGATGATCACGGCGACGTCCGAGTCGACCTTGCGGATCCGCTCGAGCACCTCGATGCCGTCCATCTTCGGCATCATCAGGTCGAGCACCACGATGTGGTAGCCGCCCTCGCGGATCTCGTGCTCGACCTTCTCGGGGTCGGTCCGCGAGGTGACCTCGAAGCCGTCCTTCGCGAGGAACGTCTCCATGTAGTCGCAGATGGCGGGATCATCGTCGACTACGAGAACGCGGACCGCGGGAATGGCTTTGGCCATCTCACCCCCCTTGGCAGGCCCTTCGGGAAATGGTCACTCGGGGCGAGAGGATTCGAACCTCCGACCTCATGGTCCCGAACCATGCGCGCTACCAGACTGCGCTACGCCCCGTTCGAAAAAGCCGGCGGACCCTAGCCCTCACCCCCCACCCTGTCAAGCGAGCGAGGCCGCCGATCCGCCGCGCCACACGAGCACGTGGTAGGCGTCGAGCTCCTCGCCGAGCCACGGCCCGATCGCCTCGACCTCCGGCGTCCCTCCGAGCGCGTCGGCGAGGCCCGGCCCCTCTTCGAACGACGCGGAGCACGTGGCGAGGACGAGGGTCCCGCCGTCGCGGACCAGCTCGGCCGCGCGCGCCACGAGCACGCGCTGGAGCCCGGCCAGCCGCGCGGGGTCCTCGGGGCCCAGACGGAGGGCGAGCTCGGGCCGCCGATGGATCGTGCCGAGGCCCGTGCACGGCGCGTCGACGAGCACGCGGTCGAAGCTCCGCGGCGCGAGGCCGCCGAGCCCGCGCGTGAGATCCACCGCGCGTGTCTCGATCCGCGCGGGCTCGATCCCGAGGCGCGCGCGCTCGGCGTCGAGCTCGTCGAGCTTCTCCTCGTAGAGATCGACGGCGACCACGCGCCCCTGTGGGCCGACGTCCTGGGCGAGCGCCACCGTCTTGGTCCCGTGGCCCGCGCAGAGATCCGCGATGCGCTCGCCCGGCTGCGCCCCGACGCGCGCGACCACGAGCTGAGAGCCGAGCTCTTGCACCGCGAACGCCCCCTCGCGCCAGCCCGGGAGCGCGCGCGGATCGCCGACGCCGCGCGCCGTGACGCCGCGCGACGCGAGCGCGCTCCGCCGCGCCTCGCCGCCGAGCGCGGAGAGGACCGCGTCCGTGGGCGGGGCCGCGAAGCGCAGCCCGAGCGGGGGCGGCAGCCGGCGCGCCGCGAAGAACGCTTCCTCGCGCGCAACTCCGACCCCGCGGCGCCCCGCCGCCACTATCCACGCGGGCCCGATCATCCGTACAGG
>JAYRVK010000431.1:0-7571 GCA_041918555.1 Sandaracinaceae bacterium | reverse complement strand
GACGGGGCGCGCCGGGTCGGCGTCGCAGGCCACGGGTACCGCCGCCGGCGTGGGGCCCGAGGTCGACTTCGGGGTGGTGCCCGAGCGGCCCGAGACGCTCCTCGACTACCTCTTCGCCTTCCTCGGCATCGGCGCCGCGCCCGTCGACCCCGTCGAGGCCGAGGCCCACGCGATCGCGCTCGCGCGGGTCGCGCCGGAGCTGCGCGCGGCGATCTCGACGGTCGTGACGCTGCGCCACGTCGGCGCGGGCGCGCCGATGGCCCTGATGCCCGACGTGTTCGCGCCGTGAAGAGGATCGAGGAAGGGTCTGGCTCCCGACCGGGCGAGTCGGTAACGTCGTGACGATGCCGGCGAGGCTCGTGACGTTCGCGCTGGTGTGCGCCCTCGGGGCGCTCGCCGAGGCGGCGCCCGCGCTCGCGCAGGACGACGTACCCCCCGAGGCCGTCGAGTTCTACCGCCAGGCGCGCGAGCACTATTCGGGCGGTCGCTATCGAGACGCCGCCGACGCGCTCGAGCGCGCGCTCGTGCTCGACCCCGACTCGCCCGAGCTCGTCTACAACCTCGCGCGCGTCTACGAGCTCCTCGGCGACCTCGATCGCGCGCTCGAGATGTACGCGCGCTACCAGCAGCTCCTCCCGCAGCAGCAGGCGCAGGAGCAGGAGCGCGCGGAGGCCACCATCCGGCGCCTCCAGGGCGCGCGCGAGTCGACGCAGGCCGACGAAGCGCCGGCGCCGCCGCCGCAGGAGGTCGAAGCGCTGCGACAGCTCCCGGGCCTCGTCCTCGTGCGCGAGAGCGGCGTCGCCGACGACGCGTTCTGGGTCACGCTCGTCGCGGGCGCCGCGGCGCTCGCCGTCGGCGCGGTGTTCGGCAGCCTCGCGCTCGTGCAGCGCGGCGACGCCGACGACTTCGTGCTCGGCCAGGACGGCGATCCCGCCGCGCGGCGCCGGCTCTACTCGGACGCGACGCTCTTCGCCGGCCTCGCCGACGCGACGCTCGGCCTCGGTGGCGCCGGCGTGATCGCGGCGGGGCTCCTGTACTTCCTCCGGGAGCACACGGTCGAGCGCGCGCCGGTCCGCGCGGTCGAGCCCACCGTCGAGGCCGGTCCGAGCGGCGCGATGGTCGGGCTGCGAGGCGCCTTCTGATGCGCGGCGGCGCGCTCACCCTCGCCGCGCTCGCGGCCGCCGGCTGCAGCGTGATCGCGGGCGGTGGCGAGCCGGCGAGCTGGCCTTGCACCGCGGCGAGCGAGCGCGACTGCGAGGAGGTCGCGCCCGCCGGACAGCCCTACCGCTGCCTCATCGCGCCCGGCGAGACGCTCGGCGTGTGCGCGCCGTGCGACACCCTCGACGCGTGCGACAACGGCGTCGACGACGACTGCGACGGTCGCATGGACGAGGGCGCTCCCGAGACCTGCAACGGGCTCGACGACGACTGCGACGACGTGATCGACGACGAGCTCGACGAGGACGCGGACACGTTCACGTGGTGCCCGAGCGGGCCGCCGCCCCTCGACTGCGACGACACGAACCCATCCGTGCACCCGACGCGCGCGGGCGAGATGGCGCTCCGCGAGATCTGCGACGGCCTCGACAACGACTGCGATCGCGCGAGCGCCGACGGCTCGGGCGAGTGCAACGCCGCGACGCAGGACTGCGACGTCGTCGCGCAGCGGTGCGTGGACGTGAACTGCCTCACCCGCCCGAGCCTGTGCGCGGCCGACGAGTTCTGCGACGCCGCCGCGGTGCCGCCGACGTGTACGCCCAACGACATGACCTGCCTCAACCCCGCGTTCGCCTGCGCCGAGGGCCTCGTCTGCAACCCGGCCACCGCGACGTGCGTCACCCCGCGGCCGCCCGGGAGCCCGTGCTCGTTCGACGCGGAGTGCGACACGAGCCTCTGCGCGTCGGTGCAGGCGCTCCAGCTCACGAGCACCCACCTCGGCGGAGCCAACGGCATCTGCTCGCGTTCGTGCTGCACCGACGCGCAGTGCTCGGCCGGGGAGCGCTGCTGGGCGCCGGGCACCGGGGCGCGGGCGTGCGTCCCGGAGTCCATCCTCGCGATGGGGGTCCACGGCGTGCCCGGGTTCCCGTCCTGCGCGGCGCGCCGCGATTGTCCGTCGGCGGACTGCGAGGTCGTGCGGGACGACGCGTACGAGGTCTCCGATCGTCACTTCACGACCTGTCAGAACAGCTACTCGGGCCTCATCGGGTGCGGCTTCGACTGCTTCCTCTTCGACGGAACGTGCATCGACGGAACCTGCCAGCGCACCCTGTGCCTCGGGCCGGGGGACTGCCCGACGGGGATCTGCGACGGCTCCATGGAGTGCAGGATCCCTTGCGGCACCGCGAGCGACTGCGGCTCCGGCGGGGCGTGCATCCACATCCGCTACCGCTCCGCGGGCGCGGCGCGCGACGACTACATCGCGGCCTGCACGAGCAACGTGACGGGCGCCGGCACCGACGCGGCGGCCTGCACCGCGGACACCGAGTGCTTCGACGCGACGTGCGTCGACGCGGCGGGCGACCCCGATCCGCAGCCCGGCACCCCGATGATCTGCGCCGACGCGTGCTGCTCCGACGCGACGTGCCTCGGCGGCGAGCAGTGCCGCCCGGTCTACGTCCACGCACACTGGGAGAACCACTGTCTGCCGCGCCCGATCTTCGGCCGCACGCCGCCGTGATATCCTGACGTCGCTCGAGCAATGCGAATCTGCCCGAAATGCCGCACCGCATACCCGGCGCGGGGGCGAGCGACGTGTTCCAAGGACGGAACGCGGCTCGTCGATGGGGAGGAGTACGCGCGCTCCCGGCACGACCCGCTGATCGGCCGCGAGATCATGGGCCGGTTCCACGTGCACGAGCGCATCGGCACCGGCGGGATGGGCACCGTCTACCGAGCCGACCAGAAGGGCCTCGATCGGCCCGTCGCGCTCAAGGTGCTCAAGAAGGAGCTCATCTCGGATCGCGAGACCGTCGCGCGCTTCCACCGCGAGGCGAAGGCGATGAGCATGCTGATGCACCCGAACACGGTGCGCGTCTTCGACTTCGGCGAGGACGACGAGGGCCACCTCTTCCTCGCGATGGAGCTCCTCGAGGGCGAGCTCCTCACCGCGTGGGCCGAGCGCGAGGGCATGCCGCCCATCGCCGAGGTGATCGAGACGATCCGCGAGGTGCTCCGCTCGCTGAACGAAGCGCACAGCAAGGGGCTCATCCACCGCGATCTCAAGCCCGACAACATCTTCCTCGCGCGCGTCGAGGGGCGCCTGCGCCCCGTCGTGAAGGTCCTCGACTTCGGCATCGCGAAGGTCTTCCGCGGCGAGAAGAAGATCGATCAGCTCGAGACGCAGGCGGGGACGGTGTTCGGGACGCCGCGCTACATGTCGCCCGAGCAGGCGCAGGGCAAGGCCCTCGATCACCGGAGCGACCTCTACTCGGTCGGCGTGCTGCTCTACCAGCTCCTGTGCGGCCGGCCGCCGTTCCTCGACGACGACGCCGTCGTGGTGATGGCCAAGCACATCCGCGAGGAGCCGCCGTCGCCGCGCTCGCTCGTGCCGGAGCAGCCGATCACGAAGCGCCTCGAGCGCGTGGTGATGCGCGCGCTCGCGAAGGAGCCGGACCAGCGCTACGAGAACGCCGACGCGTTCGAGGCCGCGCTCGCCGAGTGCCTGCCCGAGATCGACGAAGAGACCGCGAAGCGCGCCGGGGGGCGCACGTCCGGCTTCGTCGAGAAGACGGTCGGCTCGGTCCCCGTCGCGTTCGGGATCGCCGGCGTCATCCTCCTCGTCGCGACCGTGACCTCGGTGGTGATCGTGCTCACCTCCGGGTCGGACGAGGTCGCCGTCGCCGAGGACACGGCGGCCGTGATCGCCGAGCAGCCGCCGCCCACGCCCCCGCGCGCTGCCCCCGCGACCACCGACGTGCTCCTCACGAGCACCCCCGCGGGCGCGGCGATCTTCCGCGGCGACGAGCGGGTCGGCACGACGCCCCACACCTTCGCGATCGCTCCCGAGCAAGCGATGTTGCTCACCCTGCGGCTCGACGGGCACGAGCCGGCGGACGTCGAGCTCACGGTCGACGCGGCGCCCGAGCAGGCGGTCGCGCTCGCGCCGATCGCGGAAGAGCCCGCGCCCGCGCCCGAGGACGATCCGCGCCCGGCGGGGCGGCGGCGGCGCCGCGGCGAGGGCACGACCGACGAGCCGAGCGGCCAAGAGCAGCCGACGGGGTCGCCGTACGAGCGGTTCGAGTAGCGCCCCTGCGACGGCTTCGGCCGGCACGTCGCGCGTTCGGCGAACGACGAAGGTCCGTGCGGCTGGCGAGGGAGGCGCGGAATCGGAGCGGAACGCGCGACCGCGGAGGCGCACGACGAGGCACCGGCGCGCGTGGGCGGCGCGAGCCGCGGCGCCGCCGGCGGCGCGCCTCTCTGGGGGCTTCGCCCCCGGCCCCCCGCGGGATGGCGGGCACGAAACCAAGAACGCAATTACAAACGCACTACTCAAACGCCATTTGTCTTGTTTTCAATTCATAATATGTTGGTCTGCACAGATGCAGACTGACGCTGACACGCCTCTGACGACCGACGTGGTCGACGCCGCCCTCCGCCGCCTGGCGGCCGAGCGCTCGCGGAACGCCCACGCGATCTGTCGCTGGCTGTTGCGGGCCGACGAGCTCCAGATCGAGCGCGTGCTCGGGTACGGCTCGATCTGCGAGTACGCCGAGCGGGTCTCTGGGTTCGGGGGACGCGCCGTCGAAGATCGGCTGCGCGTCGGACGGGCGCTCGCTGAGTTACCACAATTGAACGAGGCATTCGCAGGCGGCGCGGTTCGTTACACGACTGCACGCGAGATCTGTCGGGTCGCAACGCCCGCGACGGAGGCGGAGTGGATCGCGGCCACGCGCGAGCGGACGGGCACCGAGGTGCAGCGGATGGTCGCCGCGCGCCGCACGGGCGACCGGCCGTCGGACCCGGGCGACGAGCACGTCGTGCCGCGGCGCGTGACGCTGACCCTCTCGCCCGACGCCTACGCGCTCCTCGAGGCCGCACGGACCAAGGCGACGCGTCTGCGGGCGGGACCGTGGACGACTCCGGGCTCGTGACCGAGATCGCGCTCGCGTACCTGAGCGGCGGCGGCGAGCGCGACGACGGCCGCGCCGCGTTCCAGATCGCGCTGACCGTCGACCCGCGCACGGGCGGCGCGGTCATGCACGCGGGCGCCGAGACCGTCGTCGTCGATCCGACGGTCGTCGAGATGGCGCGGTGCGACGCGCAGCACGTCGGGGTCGTCGACGGCGGGGGCTCGGCGAAGCGGGCCGAGCAGGAGATCCCCCCGAGGGTCCGCCGCGCGGTCGTGCTCCGCCATGCACGGCGGTGCGCGGTGCCGGGGTGCGGTCACCACGCGTTCCTCCACGTGCACCACGTCACGCCGCGGAGCGAGGGGGGCACGCACGATCCCGAGGAGCTCGTGGTCCTCTGCACGAGCAGGACTGTTGTCCCTCGAGCCTCGCGCTCCCGCCGGATGGCTTCTGCAGGAACAGCTGCTGAGGCGCGAGGTGGCGGCGCGACCGAGTCGTTGCGCTCTCGGTGACCGGGGACGCAACGTGGGACTGCCTGAGCCCCCGCGCGCTTCGCCTTCCCCGGTTACCTCAGGTAGACCACCGTCAGCCGGTCCCCGCCCTCCTCGTCGGTCCCCCCGCGCGTCTTCGCGACGTAGTGCGCGGCGTACGCGCCGAGGTGCTCGCGGATCGCGTCGCGGAGCGCGCCCGAGCCGAGGCCGTGCACGATGTACCCGACCGGCTCCGAGCGGCCGAACATGCGGTCGAGGAAGGTCTCGGCCATCGAGAGCGCGTCGTCGACGCGCATCCCGCGCACGTCGAGCGTGTTGTCGGGATCCGGGGCGCGGACCGGGCGCGCCGGTTCCGCGATCGGCTCCGCCGCGGGCTTCGCCGCTTCGCGCGGCGCCTCGACGCGCTGGAGCTCGGCCACGGTGACCCAGAGCTTCACGGGCCCCGACGCGACGCGGACGCGGCCCTTGCTCGGCGGCTCGACGACGGTGACCTCGGTGCGCAGGCGCGGCACGTACACGCGCCGGCCGATCTCGAGCGAGGTCTCGGGGACGCGCGCGGCCTCGGGGACCTCCGGCAGCGCCTCGGGCTCCGCGCGCGCCTCCTCGTCGATCGAGCCCTGCGCGCGATCGAGGTGCGCGCGGATCGCCTTCAGGCTCTCCTCGTCCTGCGCCGCGTCGCGCTTGAGGAGCTTGCGCGCCTCCTTCAGCTCGGCGCGCGCCCGCGAGAGCTGCACGAGGAGCTTCTCCGCCTCGACGCCGACCTTCTTGCGATCGCGCGCCGCCGCCTCGCGCAGCGCGCGCTCCGCTTGCTCGCGCAGGCGCTCGGCCTCGCGTCGCTCCGCGTCGGCCTGCGCGCGCAGCGCGTCGAGCGACTCGAAGCGCTCCTCGAGCTGGCGCACGAGCGCGTCGAAGCTCCGGCTCTGCTCCGGGACCAACGTGAGCGCCCTCGCGAGGATGTCCTCGGGCATCCCGAAGCGGCGGGCGACGCGGAGCGCGCTCGAGCTCCCGGGCACTCCGTCGCGCAGCTCGAAGGTCGGCGCCATCTTCGCGACGTCGAAGCCGACCGAGGCGTTCTCGATGCGCTCGTCCTCGACCGCCATCGCCTTGAGGCGCTCGTAGTGCGTCGTCACCGCGACCGCCGCGCCCTGCTTGCACAGCGCGTCGATCAGCGCGCACGCGAGCGCCGCGCCCTCGTTCGGGTCGGTCCCGGTCGCGATCTCGTCGAGGAGCACGAGCGCCTGCGGCCCCGCCTCCTCGATCACCCGCACGAGGTTCGTGACGTGCGCCGAGAACGTCGAGAGGTTCTTCTCCATCGACTGCTCGTCGCCGATGTCGCTGAGCACCGGGAGGTGGAAGCCGACCACGCTCCCCTCGTCTGCCGCGACGGGGAGACCCGCGCGCGCCATCAGCGCCGAGAGGCCGAGGACCTTGAGGGTCACCGTCTTGCCACCCGCGTTCGGGCCCGAGAGCACGAGCGCGCGACCCGTCCCGAGCTCGACGTCGTTCGCGACCACGTCCACGCCGTCGAGCACGAGCAGCGGATGCCGCGCGCGCTTCAGGGCCTGCCGCGGCTCGCGCGACAGCGCCGGCACGATCCCGCGCAGATCCTCCGCGAGCCGCGCGCCTGCGTGCCGGAGGTCCGCGCGATCGAGCGCGGCCACCGCGGCCCGCACCTCGGGCAGCCGCTCGCGCACGCGGCCCCCGAGGATCCCGAGGATCCGCGCGACCTCCCGCTCGAGCTCGCCCTCCGCCATCTTGAGGCGGTTGCCCTGGCTCACCACCGCGCGCGGCTCGAGGAACACCGACGCGCCGCTCCCGCTCGGTCCGTGGACGATGCCTGGCAGCTTCTCGGGCGCGTCGGTGCGGATCGGGATCACGTAGCGACCCTCGCGCAGCGTGTGGAAGCGGTCCTGGACGTTGTCCGCGTGCTGCTCGAGGAGCTGCGCGAGCCGCGCGACGATCCGCGCGCGCAGGTTCGCGACCTCGGTGCGCAGCCGCGCGAGCTCGCGGCTCG
>JAYRVK010000430.1:0-9064 GCA_041918555.1 Sandaracinaceae bacterium | reverse complement strand
GCTCGCCCTCGGCGCACTCGGGGTCGAATTCGCAGAACGCGCCGCCGGGCGACGGCTGGACGCAGACGTCCATGCGGCACTCGCCGGGCGAGGGGCACGGGCTGCAGTCGGTCCCATCGCCGGGGGGAGGCGGATCGGGATCGGGCACGCACTCTGGGACGCCCATCACCGCGGCGCACACGAACCCGTCGCCGCAGTCGTCGTCGCCGGCGCACTCGGGCCCCGTCATCGGGTCGCCCGCGTCGAAGCCGCCGCCGTCGGGGGCGCTCATCGAGCCGTCGAGGGGATCGCCTCCGCCCGCGCTGCACGCGGTGACGAGGCCGAGCACACAAGCCAGTCGCAGGGATCTCACGCTCCACAAGCTAGCAGAAGCCCGCCGCCGCTTGCGAGGGCGGCCCCGGGGTCAGGGGGCTGTAAGCCCTCAGTAGCCGTGCGCGCGATCGACGAGACCGAGCCGCGGCTCGCCGCGCTCGAGGCGCTCGACGTTCGCGAGGAGGTGCTCGACCGCGCGCTCGAGGTAGCCCTCGCCGTAGCCCGCGACGTGAGGGGTCACGAGCACGCCGCGGGTGTTCCAGAAGAGGCTCCCCGGCGCGAGCGGTTCGTCCTCGAACACGTCGAGCGCCGCGCGCAGCGTTCCGGCGCGCACGCGGTCGAGCAGGGCGAGCTCGTCGATCAGGCCGCCGCGCGAGACGTTGATCACGATCGCGCCATCGCGCAGGCGCGCGATCCGGGCCGCGTCGAGCAGGCCGCGGGTCGCGTCGGTGCGCGGCGCGGCGATCACGACGGCGTCGCACCACGCGAGGAGCTCCTCGATCCCGTCGGGACCGACCACGCGCTCGACGCCCTCGACCGGCGCGGCGCTGCGGCGCGCGCCGCGAACCACTACGTCGAACGCCGCGGCGCGGCGGGCGAGCGCGCGGCCGATCGAGCCCAGCCCCAGGATCGCGAGGCGCCGCCCCGCGAGGCGCGGGACCATGCGCGGCTTCCAGGTGCGCGCGCGCTGCGCCTCGACGAAGTCCGGGAGCTCTCGCGCGAGGGCGAGCAGCATCAGCATCGCGTGCTCGGCCGCGTCCTCCGCCATCGCCCCGCGCATCCCCGCGATCTCGACGTGCGGCGGGAGGTCCGCGGCCGGCAAGACGTGATCGGCGCCGACCCCCGCGAGCTGGATCAGCTCGAGCCGCCGCGCCCCGGCCCAGCCGTCGAGCGGGGGGTACGGGGCGAACAGCACGCGGACCGAACCGAGGCCCGCGTCGAACGCGCCGCGCTCGGTCCACGCGACGACCTCGCGGGTGGGATCGACGGCCTCGATCAGCGCGCGGAAGCGCGCCGCCTGCGGGCTGTACACGTGGAGGACGCGGCGCATCGAGGGCGGATCATCGCAGGGGCGAGGGCCGGGGCAAGGGCAAGAGCACGGAGCAGGACGCCTTGCGGCGTGCTGCTGGTACGATGCGGGCGTGGGCATCCCTCGCAGAGCCTTCCTCGGGGCGGCCGTCGCGAACGGCGAGGAGGGGGTCGAGATCACGCGGGTGTGGCCCGGCTCGATGGCCGAGCGCGCGGGCGCGGAGCCAGGCGATCGGATCCGCGCGTTCGGCGCGCCCGTCGGGAGCCTGGCCGAGCTGGTCGCGGCGTGCCGCGAGCACGCCGGCGGCTCGGCGATCCGGCTCGCGCTCGAGCGCGGCCGGGCGCTCCACGAGCTCGAGGTCGAGTACGTCCCGTTCCCCACCGAGACGGCGCCCGGATCCGTGGTCTACGGCGAGGCCGCGGGGCTCCGCACGATCGAGGTCGTTCCGGAGGGCGGCGCGAGCGCCGAGCTCGTGTTCCTGCCCGGCCTCCCCTACGAGAGCGTCGACTTCGCGTTGCGCGAGGCCGAGCCCACCGCGCGCTTCCTCGCGGACCTGGCGCGCCTGGGGATCGCGACGTTGCGCATCGAGCGGCCCGGGCTCGGCGACAGCCCGGGCGCGCGGTGCGCGGGCTTCGTCGCCGAGCAGCGCGCGTACCGGGAGGCCCTCGTGGCGCGCGGACGGAACCGCCGCCGCGCGCTGTTCGGCCACAGCCTCGGAGGGATGCACGCGCCCTTCCTCGCGGACCTCGCCGACTCCGTGATCGTGTACGGGACGAGCGCGCGGCGCTGGTCCGAGTGCCTCGTGGCGAGCCGTGATCGTCAACGTTCATTGCGTGGTCTGCCACCGGTCGACGGCCCTCTGGGCTGGCCGCCGGAGCGGTCTCCGCGCTTCCACGAGGAGCTCGACGCGACGGACCTCGCCGCCGCGTGGAGCACCGTCTCGGCGCCCGTGCTCGTGATCATGGGCGAGCACGACTGGGTGGTCGGCGACGAGGACCCGCGCGCGCTCGGGGGCGAGGTGCGCGTGCTCGACGGGCTCGACCACGCGTTCACGCGACACGCCACGCGCGAGGCCAGCCTCGCCGCGCTCGGCCGCGGCGAGCCCGACCCGCGCGTCGCCGCGGCGTGCGCGGAGTGGCTCGTTCCGTGAGCGAGGCGTGGAAGGAGCGGCTCTGGGTGCTGGGCGTGCTCGCCGTGGTGAGCGCGCTCGCGGTGGCCGGCTACTACGCGTACCAGTACGTGGCGCGGAGCCCGCCGGGCGACGTGAGCGAGCTCGTGGACGCGCGGCGCGAGGTGATCGACGCCTTCGCCGCCGCGGCGCTCGCGCGCTGTCCCGAGCTCGAGCCCGCCGGCGTCGGCGAGACCACGCCGTCCCCGCGCTCGCCCGCCGCGGGCACGGCCATCGAGGGCTGGCCGGACCTCCTCGACGCGCGCGCGGGCTGCATGCGCTACACGCCCGAGGGACCCTACGACGCGCTCGGCGAGCACTTCGCGCCGCTCGTCGAGGGCTTCGAGGATCCCGCGGAGTCGGCGCAGTACGAGGCGCTGCTCCGCGGGCGCGAGCCGGCGCCGGTGTACGACGGAACGAGCCGCGTCGACGGGCTGCCGTGGCAGACCGAAGGCGACGTGGACGACGCGACGATCGTCGGCTGGCGCGACGGCCTCGTCCGGATCGAGGCGCGCCGGCGCTGGGCCGACGGCGCGGGCTACGCCTACGCCGTCGTGTTCCTGCGCCGCGCGCCGTGAGCTCACATGCCCCGGCGGGCCCCCGTGAAGGTGCCCTCGATGGTCATCGTCATCGTGTCCTCGCCGAACGAGCCGCTCCACATCCCGTTCGCGAGCCGGCCGACGCGGCCGGTCTCCTCGTCGATGTCCATGCCCTCGGCGGTGCCCTGGAGCGTCAACGTCCCTTCCGAGTCGAGGTAGTCGCCGAGCGCCCCCTCGAGCGCGTCGCCCGCCGCGGTGAGCGCCGCGGTGCAGTAGTTCGCGAGCTGCATGGCGCTCGGGCCCGTGCCCGCGCCGATGTAGTCGTCGAGCGCGCCGCGGAGCGAGGCGCCGACCGACGTGCAGTCGATCCAACGGCCGAGCAGCTCGCCCGTGCTCATCACGCCGAAGATCTCCTGCAGGATGATCGCGCGGTACACGTAGAGCGCGAGCTCACCCCAGTTGAGCGTGAACTGGTGCGAGGGGATGGAGAGCGTGGTCCCCGAGACGGTCGTGACCTCGGTGACCTCGAGGCTCGTGAACCCCGCATCGGCGAGCGCGAACGTGTAGGTCTCGACCGCGGGCGGATCGCTCAGCGGGTTGTGCACGTCGACGACCATCGAGACGAGCTCGTGCGACATCGGGAGATCGAACTCGGTGCCCGCGGCGGGCCGGTTGATGGTGAGGACGGAGAGGATGTGCGCGTTCGTGATGGCGCGCGAGAGGTCTCCCGCGACCATGAGCCAGTCGGTGACGAACCCGGGCGCGAGATCGTTGATCTGGTCCTGCACGTCGCGGTGGATGAAGGTCCAGCCGCCGCAGCCGCCGAAGAAGCGCGACTGCGCGCCGTCCCAGCTCGTGAAGTCCTGGACGTAGAGGCTGCGCAGATCGCCGAGGTCGTGGTTCGTCGAGGCGCAGGTGTCGTAGTCCTCGCCCATCGCGCACTCCCAGTGACACGTCTGGCGCATCACGAGGTCGAGCACGAACGCGCCGGGATCCTGGCCGTACTCGGGCCACACGCCGTCGCCGTCGGAGTCGCCGCCCGGGCCGAAGTCCCCGTCGACGGCGCTGTCGTCCGTGAGCTCGTCCAGGATGTCGAGGAACGCCTCCACGCTCGGCGGGAGCGCGCCGCCGAAGTCGAGCCGGTTGTCGAGGTCCCACACCCCGGTGAAGTCCGGCGGGATGTCGAGGTCCATCAGCGTGATGGCGACCGGCGTGTCCTGCCGCGCGACGACCGAGACCATGTCGCGGCAGCCGAACGCGGAGATGTTCGTGTCGCTCCGGGCGACGACCGCGACGGCGTACGCGCTGCCCACCGGCACGCCGGGGAACGCGGGCATCGCGGAGACCATGCTCGCGCTCGGCGCGGAGCGGAGCGCGGTCGGGAGCGCGTGCGGATCCATCGACGCGCACGACTGACCCTCGAAGAGGAACGCGTCGAAGCGCGAGAGCGTGCGGCTCCCCGCGTAGGTCATGGTGACGGTGATGCTCCCGAGGTCGGAGTCGCTCACCACCACGCTGAAGAGCACCGAGTCGCCGACGGGCGGGGTTACCTCGACCTCGAACGTCGCGTCGGCGTCGCCCGCGGTGAGCGCGACCGAGGCGTTGCCGGCGACGTCGCTGGTCGTCTGGAGCGCGCCGAGCATCGAGCCGCTCGGCGTGCCCACGATCGCGTAGTCGATCGGCGCGTTCTCGATCGGCGAGCCGTCGGCCCGCTCGTAGCGCACCGCGAGATCGGCGCTCTCGCCGTAGCGCAGGGTGACCGCCGGCGAGCCCACGATGACGAGCCGCGCGCCCTCGAGCGTCGGGTCCATCGGATCGAACGGCATCTCGTTGGCGCAGGCCGCGAGGGCCGCGCTCATGGCGAGCAAGGAAAGGCAGAGTCGAAGGCGTCGCATCGGTACCTCGTGAGGGAAAGCCCCACGCGATGGTATCCGAAGGACTCAGGGGCTGGCCACCGCGAGCGGCGAGACGAGCATGATCACGGAGTACGCGATCGCGACGCCGTCCCCCGCGTTCGCGTAGGAGTGGCGCTGGTCCCCGCGGAACGCCACGACGTCGCCCGGCGCGAGCGCGTAGCGGTCGCCGCTCGCGACGAGGAGGATCGAGCCCCGCTCGCACGCGAGGTACTCGCGGGTGCCGGGCGTGTGCGGCGTCCCCGTCATCCGCGCGCCGAGCGGCAGCTCCATCCGCTCGATGTCCATGCCGGGGACGGGATCCGGCAGGAGCTTGCGGATCGTGACGTCGCCGCGCTTGCGCTCGCGCAGCTCGGCGCGCGGGTAGTGCCTCCCCGTCGCGCGCGGCGGCGCGAGGAGCTCCTCGAGCGAGATCGAGAGCGCGCTCGCCACCGCGTGCAGGACCGAGAGCGTCGGGTTCGCCGCGCCGGACTCGAGGTTGGCCCACGTCGCGCGCGGGACGCCCGCGAGCTTGGCCATCTGCTGCTGGGTCTTGCCGCGCGCCGCCCGCAGCTGCCGCACGTTCTCCGCGAGCCGCGCGCTCAGGTCCACGGTGCCATCCGACGGGTCGCTTGCCAGTTCATTGGCACGAGTGTCAACGAAATGGCCAGGACGATCCACCCTCTTCTCGGGAGGCGACGATGGGACACCGAGACGAGACGATGAACGTGCTGATCACCGGGGCGAGCCGCGGGCTCGGCCGGGCGCTCGCGGCGGCGCTGTGCGTGCGCGGCGCGCGGGTGGTGTTGGTGGCGCGCGGCGAGGCGGCGCTCTCCGACGCGGTCGAGACGATCCGGGCGGCGGGCGGCGACGCGCACGCGCTCGCCGCGGACGTCGGCACGCCGGACGCGGCGGCCCGCATCGCGGGCGCGGCGGCGGCGATGGTCGGGCCGATCGACGTGGTGGTGCACAACGCGAGCACGCTCGGGCCGGTCCCCCTCCGACCGCTCGCCGAGACGACCGACGAGGAGCTCGCGGAGGCCTTCGCGGTGAACCTCGCGGGCGCGTTCCGGCTCACCCGCGCGCTCGTCGGCTCGATGGTCGCGCGCGGCCGCGGGCTCGTGCTGCACGTGAGCTCGGACGCGTCCGTCGAGGCCTACCCGAGCTGGGGCGCCTATGGCGCGTCGAAGGCCGCGCTCGATCACCTGTCGCGGATCTGGGCGGCCGAGCTCGCGGGGACCGGCGTGCGCGTGCTCTCGGTCGACCCCGGCGAGATGGACACCGCGCTGCACGCGGCGGCGCTCCCGGAGGCCGACCCCGCGACGCTGGCGCGGCCAGAGGACGTGGCGGCGCGGCTCGCGGCGCTGATCCTCGGCGACCCCGCCGCGCATCCGAGCGGCGCGCGCCTCGTCGCGGCCCGGCTGGAGGCGCGATGAGCACCGAGGCCCTGCGTCCCGCGCGCGCGCCGCGGCGCGAGGTCACTGGACAACGACTCTTGCACGTCGATACGCGCACCGGCGCCCTCGCCGACCGCACGATCGCGGCGCTCCCCGCGCTGGTCCGGCCGGGCGACGTGTGGGTCCTGAACGACGCGGCGACCCTGCCGGCCTCGCTCGCGGGGGAGGCGCGGGGCCGCGCGATCGAGCTCCGGCTCCTCTCCGAGCGCGGCGACGGCTCGTGGTGGACCATCCTCTTCGGCGAGGGGAGCTGGCGCGACGACACCGATGAGCGGCCCGCGCCGCCCGTGCTCGAGCGCGGCGGGCGCATCACGCTCGGCGGCGCGCTCCACGCCGAGGTGCTCGAGGTCGACCCGCGCTCGCCGCGCTGGCTCCGTGTGCGGTTCGCGCCCCAGGGCGACGCGTTCTGGCGCTCGCTCTACGCGCTCGGCCGGCCGGTGCAGTACCGCTACCTCGCGCGCGAGCTCGCGCTCGCCGAGGTGCAGACGAGCTACGCGGGCCGGCCCTGGTCGGTCGAGCCGCCGAGCGCGGGGCGGCCGCTCACCGCGCGCGCGCTCGCGGCGCTGCGCGGCGCGGGGGCCGAGCTCGTGACGCTCACGCACGCGGCCGGGCTCAGCGCGACCGGCGATCCGGCGCTCGACGCGCTCCTCCCGCTCCCCGAGCGCTACGAGCTGCCGGAGGGCACCGCCCGCGCGGTGTCCCGCGCCAAGCGCGAGGGCCGCCGCGTGGTCGCCGTCGGCACCTCGACCACGCGTGCGCTCGAGGGGAACGCGCGGGTGCACGGCGCGGCGATGCGCCCCGGCGCGCACGAGACGGACCTCGTGCTCGGGCCGCGTGTCGAGCGCCGCGTCGTCGACGCGCTCCTCACGGGCGCGCACGATCCCGCGAGCTCGCACTACCAGCTCCTCGCCGCGTTCGCGCCGCAGGCGCTGCTCTGCGAGGCGGTCCGCACCTCGGCGGCGCTCGGCTACCTCGGGCACGAGCTCGGGGACAGCTGGCTCCTGACGTGAGGGCGCGGTAAGCGTCGGCGCGATGGGCAACCCCACCGCCGGGCGCGGCCTCACCGCGCTCGCCACCCGGGACCTCGAGAACCTCCTGCGCCGCGTGCACGAGGGCGCGCTCGTGTGCCCCTTCGGGCCGCGCGAGCTCCACGCGGCGGGGCTGAGCTACCTCGTCGACCGGGTGGGCTTCCTCCACGGCAAGGACGAGCCCGCGGTGCGCGCGGTCCTCGTGGCGGTGCTCGCCGAGCGCCGGGCGCGCTAAGCTCCGCGGCATGAGACGGCTCGTGTGCACGATCCTCCTCGCGGGCTGCTCCGGCGGCGCGGGCGCCGACGCCGGCGCCGACGCGAGCGGCTGCGACCCCGGCTACGGAACGCTCGAGGTCTGCATCTTCAGCGACGCCACGAGCACGACGCCGACCCCCGGCTCCGAGGCCACCGCGCGGCGCTCGGAGACCGACGTGCCGTTCGTCATGCCCGCGCCCGACGGCTGCTCGCTCGAGCAGCTCGAGGTCGGCACCTGGCAGGTGAGCGGCAACGACTCGAGCGGGACCTGCCCGACGCCCTTCGAGCCCGTCGTGATCCGCGAGTGCGAGACGACCACGCATCGCGTCGAGTACATCACGCACTGCGTCGACGGTTAGTCCTTCGGGCCCACCGACGCGTCGAAGACGTGCGCGGCGCGGCGGATCAGCGCGAGGGCCTCGGGGCTCGGCTCGCCGATCACCCCGATGCGCGCGATGGCGGCGTCGCCGCCCGAGAAGAGGATGTTCTGCATCTCCTGCACGTTGATCCCCGCCTCGCGCAGGATCGAGAGCACGCCCGCGAGGACGCCGACCCGATCCTCGTGCCGCACGACGAGCACGTGGGTCGAGTCGGTGCGCTCGGCGAGGTTGACGCAGTTCGGGATCAGCGCGCCGCGCGAGTACGCCTCGACGATGCGCACGACCTCCTCCCCGACCGCGTCCGTCGCCTCGTCGGTGCTCGCGCCGATGTGGTGCGTCCCGTACACGCTCGGGTGCTCGACGATCGGGTCGGCGATCTCGCCGCTGCTCCCCGACGGCTCGTCGGCGAACACGTCGAGCCCCGCGCGCAGCCCGCGCTCGTCGAGGGCGCGCCGCAGCGCGGCGTGGTCGACGATCTCCCCGCGCGAGGTGTTGATGAAGTAGCTGCCGGGCTTCATCGCGCGGAAGATGCTCTCGCCGACGCGGCCCCGCGTCTCGGGGGTGAGCGCGAGGTGCACGGTGAGCGCGTCGGCGCCCTCGGCCGCGCCCTCCGGCGTGTCGCGGCGCTCGACCCCGAGCGCGCGCGCGGTGGCCTCGTCGAGGCTCCGGCTCCACGCGCGCACGCGCATCCCCAGGGCCTGCGCGCGCACCGCGACCTCGCAGCCGATCGGGCCCATGCCGAGGATCGCGAGGACACGGCCCTTGAGGCCGCGCGCGCGCGAGTACGTCGTCTTGTCCCAGCGATGCTCTCGCAAGGAAGTCACGTTGTCGGCGATCCGGCGGTCGAGGTTGACGAGGTGGCCGATCGTGAGCTCCGCGACGGCGCTCGCGTTCTTCCCGGGACAGTTCGCGACGTAGACGCCGCGGGCGCGCGCCGCGGCGAGCGCGATCGGGTTGACCCCCGCGCCCGCGCGGAAGACGAGGGCGAGCGAGCGCGCCGCCG
>JAYRVK010000429.1:0-1614 GCA_041918555.1 Sandaracinaceae bacterium | reverse complement strand
CGTTCCACGCGGACGCGGACGGGCTCGTCCCCGCGGAGGGCTGCGGCTTCGTGGTGCTCGAGCGCCTCGACGACGCGGTCCGCGCGGGTCGCACGATCCACGGCGTGATCCGCGGCGTCGGCCTCGCCAACGACGGGCGCGGCCAGGGCTTCCTCGCGCCGAGCGCGAGCGGCCAGGCGCGCGCGATGCGCCTCGCCCTCGCGGAGGCGGGTCTCGCGCCGGCGGACGTGCCGTACGTCGAGTGCCACGCGACGGGCACGCCGATCGGCGACGCGACGGAGCTCGCGTCGATGCGCGCGGTCTACGGCGAGGCGCCGCGGCGCGTCGGCTCGCTCAAGGCGAACCTCGGGCACCTCATCACCGCCGCGGGCGTCGCGGGGCTGATCAAGCTGCTCGAGTCGCTGCGCGAGGGCGTGGCCCTGCCGACCCCGCACCTCGACGCGCCGAGCGAGGCGCTCCGGGAGTCGCCCTTCGAGATCCTCGACGCGCCCGCTGCGTGGATCGGGCCCCGTCGCGCGGGGCTGAGCGCGTTCGGGTTCGGCGGCAACGACGCGCACCTCGTCGTCGAGGCGTACGAGCCCTCCCGTGTATTATCGCAAGTTGCGTTGTCGAGCTCGCGCGCCGCGTCACCGATCGTGGTGGTGGGGATCGGGGCTCGCGTGGGCGAGGGCCGGTCCGCGGCGGCGCTCGAGCGCGCGCTGCTCGGCGGCGGGTGCTCGGGGCGCGCGAGGGGTGTCGCGATCCCGCTCCGTGCGCTGCGGTTCCCTCCCGCCGATCTGGCGAAGGCGTCCCCGCAACAGACCTTGCTCCTCGCGGCCGCGATCGAGGCGACCGACGGGCACGCGCTCCCGCGCGACACGACGGGGGTCTTCGTCGGGTACGGGTGCGATCCCGAGATCGCGCGCTGGGGCGCCCGGTGGCGCATGCCCGAGCTCGCGCGCGCGCTCGGGGCGGACGCGGGGTGGGCCGCGCGCGCCGCCGACGCCCTCGCGCCGCCGCTCGAGGCCGCGCACGTCATCGGCACGCTCCCCAACGTGCCAGCCAACCGGCTCAGCTCCCAGCTCGATCTCGGGGGTCCGAGCCACACGGTCTCGGCCGAGGAGCTGAGCGGTATCCGCGCGCTCGAGCTCGCGATCGACGGCCTGCGCAGGGGGGCGCTCGACGCGGCGATCGTCGGTGCGGTGGACCTCTCGGACGAGCCCGTGCATCGCGCCGCGATCTCGGGGGGGCCGGGCGGCGACGCCGCGGTGGTGCTGCTGCTGCGGCGCCGCGAGGACGCGGAGCGCGAGGGGCTCGCCATCCTCGCGGAGCTCGAGCCGGGGGACGGCGGCGAGTCGTTCGTGTCCCCGCTCCCGCCGGCCCACGCCGCGCGCGGGCTCGTCGAGGTCGCCGCCGCGGTGATCCTCGCGGCCCGCGGCCGGCGCCCGGACGGCGCGCCCTGGCGCGACGACGTGCGCCCGCTCGGCGTGTCCGTCGTGGCGCTCGGGGGTGCGCGCGCGAGCGTCCGCGTGACTGCCCGGGGCGCGCCGGTGCCCGCGCTCGCGGAGCCTCGCGACGAGCGCTCGCTCGAGCTCCCCGCGCACGCGCCGCCGGTGGCGCTGCCGCCGATCGGCG
>JAYRVK010000428.1:0-6666 GCA_041918555.1 Sandaracinaceae bacterium | reverse complement strand
GGCGCCGTCGGCGCCGACGGACCGTCGTCCTCCTCGGGCTCGTCGGCCTCGGGCGGCGTCGGAGGCGCGACCTGCGGCGGGGGCTGGACCTCGGCGACGGGGGGGGGCGCCGGCGCGGGGACCGGAGCCCCGCCCGACTCCGCGGCCAGCTCGACGCGGAGCGCGCCGACGGCGGGGCTCTCTGGGTCGAAGCCGGCCGCGAGGTCGAGCTGACGGCGGGCCTCCACGAGATCCCGCTGGCGGAGCGCGCTGCGCCCGTCCGCGACGGCGGCCGCGGCCTGATCGCGGCGGATGTCGGTGAGGAGCCGCTGGGCGGTCGGGTAGAGCGGGCTGTCTGCGTTGCGCACCGACGACGCCTCGGTCGACGCCTCCGCGAGCGATCCGTTCGCGAGGAGCTCGCGCGCGCGATCGATCACGGGCTGATCGCGGACGGCGAGCGCGGTGCGCTCGAGGTAGCGCTGCACCTCCGCGGAGTCCTGATCTTCGGGCGGGCTCGGGTCCTCGAGCGCGGCCCGGAACTCCCGCTCGGCCTCGGCCCAGCGGTTGGCCTGGTAGGCGCGCAGGCCGAGCGCGTAGTGCGAGGTGGAGCCGGTGGTCGCGGTCGGCTCCTCTTCGGGCTGCATCGTGCGGATCGCGACGACCGCGACGGCCGCCCCGAACATCGCGAGGACGAGGGCCCCGCCCGCGATCACGGCGACGAACACGGCGCGCGGGAGGACGATCGCGCCCCGCGCGGCGGCGGGAATCGAGGGTGCGGCGGTGCCCGACGGCGTCATCTCGGGCTGGTAGCCCGGGCCCTGCGGGATCGACATCGGGTTGGACGGCGTGCCGAACCCCGGGGGCGCCGGGAAGCCCGAGTGACCGATGTGCTGCTCGTCGGTCGCCTCCTCGGGCGGGAGCAGCGTCTCCTCGGCGGCTCCGAGATCCGCGCCCGGCATGCGCACCACGAGGGCGGTCTCGCCGAGCTCGATCCGGTCCCCGTCCGAGAGGGCGGCGGTCGAGACCTTGACCCCGTTGAGCATCGTGCCGTTGCCGCTCCCGAGATCCCGGAGCGTGAGGCGATCGCCCTCGCGGACGATCTTGAGGTGCCGCCGCGAGACCGCGACGTCCGAGAGGATGACGTCGTTGTCGATCCCTCGGCCGACGCCGTTCTCGCCCTCTTGCAGGACGAACTCGCGGCCCTCGTCCTTGCCGCGCTCGACCGAGAGGAACGGCTGGGCGGGCGCCGCCTCGAGGATCGAGGTGCTCTCCTCGGCGATGAGGTTGCTGTCGTCGATGCGGGTGGTCTCGCCCTCGAACTCGTCCTCGAACTCCGCGAAGGCATCGGCGGTGCTGGCGGACCTCGCCTCGGGCGGGCTCTCGAGGGCGTCGTCCTCGTGGGCGAGGGCCCCGAGCTGGTGCACGTCGCTCGTCTCCGCCGGCTCGCCGGGGGGCAGCACGACTTGCCCGGGCGGGAGGGCCGCGGGCGGTTCGATTCGATCGGCGAGGCGCTCGACGAATTCGTCGCTCGTCGTCGAATCGCCGGCGCGCTCCCGATCGGGGGGCCCCGTCATGCCCGAAACACCCTGTGGGCAGGGTACTGCACGGTCCGTGGCGCCACAAGAGACGAAGGGCTGCGCGCGCGGATGCTATGCTCCGCCGAGTGGAACGGCCCCAGGCGCCGCCGGACGCATGAGAGAACCGCGCCTCGAGGACTTCGGACCCTACGCGATCCTGCGCCAGATCGCGGTCGGCGGGATGGCGGAGATCTACCTCGCGCGGCAGCGCGCGGTGGAGGGCGTCGAGCGCCTGGTCGTGCTCAAGCGGATCCTCGAGCGGTACGCCGACGACGTGGAGTTCGTGACGATGTTCCTGGACGAGGCGCGCCTCCTCGCGGCGCTCTCGCACCCGAACATCGCGCAGGTCTTCGACGTCGGGAAGGTCGAGGGGACCTACTTCCTGACGATGGAGTACGTCCGCGGGCCGACCCTCGGTCACCTCCTCGCCGCGGCCCGCGCGAGCGGCGGGCTGCTGCCGCGCAAGGAAGCCATCGGCATCGCGCTGTCGATCGCGGAGGCGCTCGCGTACGCGCACGAGCGCCGCGACGAGGTCGGCCGCCCGCTCGAGATCGTGCACCGCGACCTGAACCCGGCGAACGTGATGGTGAGCTACGACGGGGCGGTCAAGCTCATCGACTTCGGGATCGCCAAGGCCGCGACCAAGGTCTACGAGACGCGCGCGGGCGTCATCAAGGGGACCTACGGATACATCGCGCCCGAGCAGCTCGTCGGGACCACGCGCGTGGACCGGCGCGCGGACGTCTTCGCGATGGGCATCCTCCTCTACGAGATGGTCGTGGGGCACCACCCCTACGACGTCTCCGACGAGCCCAACCTCGTCGACCGCATCCTCGAGGCGCGCTACCGGCGCCCGCGCGAGGTGCGGCCCGACGTGCCGCGCGACCTGGACCGCTTGATCGCGAGCTGCCTGACCCCGCACCCCGAGGGCCGCCCCGAGGACATGGGCGAGCTCATCGACGCGCTCACCCGGCACCTCGGGGAGCAGAGCCTCGTGCCGACGCTCGGCTCGTACGCGAACCTCGCGCGGCGCCTCGTGCCCGACGAGGAGGGGCCGCGCCCCCTCCGACCGCTCACGCAGCGCGAGAGCCGGCGGCCCTTCGGCAACGACCCGTCCGGCACGCGGCGGCTGCCGATCGGCGGCCCCCCCGCCAAGAAGGGCGCGCAGCCCGCGCAGCCGCAGCCGCCCCCCGCGGCGCGAGCCCCCCGCGCGCGCGTCAGCTCGCGGCCCCCGGTTCCCGAGTGGACCTCCTCACCGATCGACGACGACGAGCCGCTGACCCTCGCGGAGGGCCCCCACGACGGGCAGGTGCCGACCGACTCGATGATCCACGCGCCGGCGCACGACGACTCCGACGTCGCCACGCTCCACCGGCGGCTCGACGAGTTCCCCTTGCCGCTCGAAGAGGAAGAGGCGCTCACCAAGCTGATGATGCCGCTCGGCGCGACGCCCCCGAGCGAGCCGCCCCGGCGCACCACGCCGACGAGCAGCGCGCCGCCGGTGATCGAGGAGGGTGAGGACGCGACCTCCGGATCGCTGCTGCTCTACGTCGGGCTCGCCCTCGGCGGGATCGCGGCGGTGGGGCTGCTCGCGTACGGCGTCGTCCGGTTCATGGCCGCGGAGCAAGAAGGGGCGCTCCCCTTGCGCCCACCGGACGCGGGCCTGCCTCCGATCGCGGAGCCCGCGGCGATGGAGCTCACGGTGTCGAGCGATCCGCCGGGCGCGACCGTGTACGTCGACGGAGTGGCGGTGCCGGGCGTGACGCCGCTGACCGCGACGCTGCCCGCCGGTACCGAGCAAGTCTGGTTGCGCCTCGAGCTCGACGGGTACTTCGACCAGGAGCGCCAGGTGCTCGCGAGCGCGGGCGAGGCGCGCTTCGTCCTGCCCGCGGTCGACGTGCTGCCCGACGCGGGGATCGAGGACGCCGGGCCGGGCGACGCGGGCGCGCCGGACGCGGGCCCGGAGACGTCGCGTCGGCGCGGGCGGCGGCCGCCTCGGCGGCGGCGCTCGACGCGCTGAGTCAGCCCTCGCGCTCGCGCTCGCGGTCCTCGTCGGCGAGCTCGACCCCTTCGGCGGCGGGCTCGGCCTCGACGCGCACGCGGACCCCGAGGCGCGCGACCCCGGCCTTCAGGTGCTCGGCCAGCGCGTGCACGTCGGTGCCGTTGAGGAGCGACTTGCGGACCTTGCTGCCGTCGCGCCAGGTCACACCGACGAAGAGCGCGCCCTTGCCCGAGGGCGCGAGGAGCTCCCAGCCTCCGGCGGCGCGGCGCTCGCTGACGTCGACCATCTCGATCGAGTCGATCGCCGCGAGCGGGATCCGCGTGGCGAGCAGGCCCTGATCGATCACGAGCTCTTGGTCCGTCAGCGCGAGCCGCATGACCGAGCGCGTGAGGCCGAGGAAGGTGCACGCGATCGCTACGCCGAACGGGAAGATCGCCACCCACGCGGGGGCCGCCGGATCGATCCCCGCCAGCACGCCGACCCCGAGCGCTCCGCTCGCCACGCCCATCGCGCCGAGCACGCCGGCGAGCGAGCGCGAGACGAGCTTGTCCCGGTACCGCACCTCGCCGCGCGGCGGCATCGCGTCCGCTTCATAGTCGTCGGCCATCGGGCGCCGACAGCCTCGCACGTTCGCTCGTTGCGCTGCGAGACTGGATCGCGAGCGCGCCCGACGGCTCACCGCACGGAAGAACCCTTCGCGTAGGCGCTACCCGGGGAACTCGCTCGCCAAGCGCGCGAGCGTCGCCAGGTGCGCGCGGTACGCGTCGCCGTGCTGCACCTCGTCGTGGTGGCCGAAGCGCTCGACGAGGCGCGCGCGGGCCGCGTCCGAGAGCGTGCGCTCGGCCATCGGGAAGAGGATCTCGTTCTCCTTCATGATGTGCGCGCGCAACAGCTCCGCGAACGAGAGCGCGGCCGCCTCGAAGGTGTTGGCGCCGCCCTCGGGATCCTCGAGCACCCCGCGCATCGTGCGGAGGAGCGCGCGCCCCTCGTCGTGCTCCATCAGCATCACGCCGATCGGCCCGGCGTGGCGCGAGTGGCCGGCCTCCTCCATCGCGGGGAAGAGCATCGTCTCCTCCTTCGCGTGGTGGAGCTCGTCCGCGAACCCGACGAGGAAACCGACGATCGCCTCCGCGGCCGGCGCGGTCGCGGCCGGGTCCTCGCCGTAGGCCTCGGCGATCCGCTCGAGCACGTCGAGCGCGTTCAGGATGGACTCGTGCTCCTCGCTCAACCGTCGCGTGGGCTGCATGCGATCACCGTACTCCCTTCACGCGGCCAGCTCGGCCAGCCGCTCGTGTCGAAACGCCCCCCACAGCGCGGCGCCGATCGCGCCCGCGTACACCGAGTCGGGGTGGGTCCGCACGTCGACCTTCCCGAGCTTGAGCTTGCCCATCGACTCCGCGAGGCACGCGGTGAGGCCCTCGTCGGCGGCGAGACCGCCGGTCACGAGGACGACTCCGTCCTTCACCGCCATCGTCTGGAGGAGCTTCGCGAAGCGCCCCGCCATCGACTCGTGGATGCCCTTCAAGATGTTCGGCAGCGAGATCCCGCGGCTCACCATGTTGATCACGTCGGTCTCCGCGAGCACCGCGCAGATGCCCGAGACCTTCTCGGGGTCGTCGGCCCGGCGGCTGAGCGCGCCGACCTCGTCGAGCGTCACGCCGAGGTAGCGCGCGATGTTCTCGAGGAACTGCCCGGAGCCCGACGCGCACTGGCTCGTCATCCGGTAGCCCTCGACCTTCGCGTGCGCGTCGAACTTGATCGCGCGCGCGTGGAGGGCCCCGACGTCGACCGACGCCCGCGCCTCCGGCTCGAGGAAGAGCGCGCCGCGCGCATGCGTGGTCATCCCGTAGAAGTGCCCGGTCGAGAGCTCGAGACCCTCGCCCTCCCCCGTCGTCGCGACGTAGTCGACGTCGCCGCGCGCGATCCCCGCCTCCGCGAGGGCGAGGTCGTACACGAGCTCCACCACCGCCTTCGGGTCGCGGCGCCGGATGCGGTCCTTCGCGCGGCCGACCATGCGAGCGCCCTCGCGCCCGCGGCCGGATCCGGACGCGCTCTCGAAGATCGCCACCTTGATGGCGGAGCTGCCGACGTCGATGCCCGCGCTCAGGATGCTCTGGTCGCTCACGCCGCCACCTCCTCGGCCGCGATCCCGCGCCGGCCGAACAGCGCCGCGCCGAGCGCGCCCGTGTAGATCGAGCCGGGGGAGATGTTCAGCGTGCGCGCGCCGTAGTTCTCGTGGACGAGCTGCTCGAGCGCCTTCACCGCGGCGGGGTTGTTCGCGACGCCGCCGGTGAACGTGAACTCCTCCTCGATCCCGCCCGAGCGCGCGAGGAGCGCCATCGCGCGCAGGATGATCGCGCGGTGGAGGCCCGCGAGGATGTCCTCGCGGCGCTGCCCGTTCGAGAGGCGATCGCGGAGCTCCGCGCCCGCGAACACCGTGCACGTCGAGTTGATCTTCACGCTGCGCGTCGACTCGAGCGCGATCGGCCCGAGCTCGTGCACCCCGAGGCTCATCTCGTCGGCGATGTAGCCGAGGTAGCGGCCGCAGCCCGCCGCGCAGCGGTCGTTCATCTGGAAGCTCGTGACGATCCCCTCGTCGTCGACCTGGATCGCCTTGGTGTCCTGGCCGCCGATGTCGAGGACGGTGCGCGTCTTCGGGAACTGGTGGTGCGCGCCCAGGCCGTGGCAGAGGATCTCGGAGCGGATGTCTTCCTTCGGGAACGGGAGCGTCTGGCGGCCGTAGCCCGTGCCGATCAGCGCTTCGACGTCGAGCGGGATGCTCGCGGTGCGCTCGACGGCGCCACGGCAGCGCGCGCCGAGCTCGGGCTCGAGGCCGCGCGTGGCCTCCTCGATCGCGTCGCCGACGTTGCCCGCGAACGACAGATCGAGCTCGGTGTTCTCGACGCGCAGGATCGCCTTGTCGAAGATCCCCATCAGGTCGTCGAAGCGAACCGCCTCGTCCTGCACCTGCTCGGCGAGCTTGCTGTAGTCGGCCGCCGCGCGGTCGCGGAAGAAGTCGCTGGTCTTCGCCTGCGCGGCCCCGTCGATCAGGCTCGGCTTGGCGATCCGGCGCTCCATCTCGTCGACGATCGCGCCGACCTTGGCGGC
>JAYRVK010000427.1:0-2513 GCA_041918555.1 Sandaracinaceae bacterium | reverse complement strand
CTCGAGGAGGTGCTCGGCGCCGCGCGCGGCCGGCTGGACGTGCCGGGCGCCGTCGCGATCCTGCGGGATCGGCGCGCGGTCGGCGGCGGCCCGCTGCCGCCCGGGGATCGGCGCGCGCTCGACGCCGGCATCGCCACCCACTCGGTGGTCGCGGACGCCACGGCGCGCGTCCTGTGGGTCGCCGAGGCACCGCACACGGAGGGGCGCTACGTCCGGTTCGACCTCGGCGCGCTGCTCGCCCCGGGCCGACCAGGCCCCCGGACCGCCCCGAGGGCCGAGACGCTGCCCTGAGACTGCGGTAGAAACATCGGACGGTCGTGCTCCGTCCAAGGCGCCACATGCGGTGTCCCCCCCGGGTCGCGCTCTGCCTCGTCGCCCTCGCGCTCGCGCTGCCGGCGGGCGCCGGCGCGAGCCCGCTCGACGACGCGCTGGCACGGATCGAGGCGGCCCGCGCCGGCGTGCGGGCGCTCCGCGCCGACTTCGTGCAGGAGAAGGTGGTCTCGCTCTTCGCCGAGACGGTGCGCTCCACGGGCAAGCTCGTGGTGCGGCGACCCGATCGGCTGCGCTGGCAGGTGCTCGCACCGGACGAGAGCCTCTTCGTGATCGCCGGCCCGAGCGTGCGCTATCGCCTCCCGGGGGCGCGCGGGAACGTCGACGTGCGCACGGCCGGCGCGCTGGGCGCGGTGCTGCGGGATCTGGTGGCCTTCCTGGCGGGGCCGCTCGGCGAGGTGCGCGGCCGCTACCGGCTCGCGCTGGCAGAGGGCAACCCCGTCGTGCTCGTCGCGACCCCCACGAGCCGGGACGTGACGCGCTCGGTGCGGACGATGCGGCTCCGCTTTTCGCGCGATCTGCGCGTCCTGGACGGCGTGGTCCTGGAGGAGCCCGGCGGGGATCGAGCAGACATCCGCTTCACGAACGTGCGCATCAACCCTCAGGTCCCCGACTCCGCCTTCACCCTGCGCGAGTGAACGCCTCGCCCATCGAAGCCCTCGCGCGGGCCCTGGAGCGCGGCCCGACTCGCGCGCTGCTCGTCGCGGCGGCGGTGACGGTGGTCCTCGCGCCGGGGCTCTTTCGCCTGCGGTTCGAGGGCAACCTGCTCGAGCTGCTCCCGGACGGCGCGCGCTCGGCCCGAGCCCTTTCGCAGTACGTGCGGACGTTCGGCAAGAACGATCCCGTCGCGGTCCTGGTCACCGGGGGGGGAGCCCCCGAGCTCATGGGCTTCGCGGACCGCTTCGCCCCGGCCGCCGCGAAGGTGCCCTCCGTCGTCTCGGTCGAGCGACGCGTGGCGCTCGGTGCCGTCGACGAAGCGGGCAGCGCCGTCGACAGCGTCTTTCCTCTCCTGGACGAGGAGGGCTTCGCCCGCGCCCGAAAGCTCCTCGAGCCCGCCGCGATCGACGAGAGCGTGCGGCGTGCCCGCGCGGTCCTCTTGCAGCCCGGGGGGCGGGAGGCGGCGACGACGATCACGCGGGACCCCCTCGAGCTGCGGCGCCTGCTCGTGCCCGCCGGCCAGCGGCTCGCGGCGGGCCTGTCGGTCGATCCCGCGACCGGCGACCTACTGGCCCCCGACGGGGAGGCGCTCGTGATGCTCGTGCGCACGCGCGCCGACGCATTCGACGGGCGCTCCGCGCGAGCGCTCCTCGCCAGGCTCGGGCGAGCGGCGAAGCGCGCGGCGCCCGGTGCCCTGCGGGTCCGGATGACGGGCGCGCACGCCGTGGCCGTCGCGACCGAGCGCATGATCCGGGACGACCTGCGCACCTCCAGCCTCGCGTCCCTGGGCCTGGTCCTGCTGGTCTTCACGGTCGCGTTCGGGCGGCTGCGTGCGCTCGCCGCGATCGGGCCACCGCTCGCGCTCGGCGCCCTGTGGACCGCGGGGCTCGCGGGCTGGCTGTTCGGCTCCCTCAACGCCATCTCGGTCGCCTTCGCGGCGATCCTGGTGGGCCTCGGCGACGACCTCGCCACGCACCTCACACTCGCGATCGAGTCACGCGCCCGGGCGGGATCGCCGGCGCGCGCGGCGGCGGCGGCAGGCCTGCGGGCGCTCGGGCGTCCGACGATCGTGGCGGCGACGACGGGCGCCCTCGGGTTCGTCGCCCTGACGCGCTCCTCGTTTCCGGCCATCCGCGATCTCGGGCTCCTCGCGGCGACGGGAGTCCTGTTGACGGGCCTCGCCGTGTTGCTGGTGACGCCCGCCATGACGACCGTGGGGGCGGGGCGCGCGTCGACCGATCCCTCGCCCCGCCGGCTCGATCGCGCGCTCGCCCGCTGGGGCGAGATCGTCGCGCGGCACCGGGCGCTCGTGCTCGCCGCCGCGGGCGCGTCGGTCGTCGCCGCCGTGGTCGTCGGCCCCGCGCCCCTCGCCCGCGAGGTCGTGGCCGTGCGCCCGAAGGCGCTCGAGCCCCTGCGCGTCCAGCAGGAGCTCTTCCGGCGCTTCGGCGGCGAGCCCGGCCAGATCGTCGCGCTCACGCACGGTCGCGATCTGCAGGCCGCGCTCGAGCGGTGCGACGCGGTCGCCG
>JAYRVK010000426.1:0-4604 GCA_041918555.1 Sandaracinaceae bacterium | reverse complement strand
GAGCGCGTGGATCGCGTCGGCCACGTCGCGCAGCAGCGACGCGTACTCCTCGGCGATGCGCTCGCTCGGGATGCGATCGGCGTCGAAGCGCCCGCGATCGCAGGCCCACTCGTAGCAGAGGTTCGGCTCGTTGTGGACCTCGACGTAGAAGCGGCGCCCCGCGGGGATCGGCAGCCCCTCTAGGATCGCAACGTAGCTTGCGGCGAGGCCGGTGTAGCGCAGCCCGTCGCTCCCCGGGTCGGACTGGTTGCGCACGCGCCGATCGCCCCAGTCCGGCGCGAAGCGCACCACCGGCACGAGGTCGCGCTCGTAGACCTCGCGCACGCGATCGACCCACTCGGTGCGCGGCCCGGTGAGGCCGGGGATCACGCCGTCGAAGATCAGCTTCACGTAGCCGCCGGGCCCCACGAGGTCGGCGCTGAGATCGAGCTGCCCGGTGTCGCCGGGGCTCACGAAGCCGATGCCGAAGCGGTTGTCCGAGGGCGGCGGCAGGGAGCCCGCGTCCGCGCCGGCGTCGGTGAGCGTCCCGCCGTCCACGGTCGCCGCGTCCACCGCGTCGGGGCCGGCGTCGCGCGGTGCGGCCGCCGCGTCGGCGCCCGCGTCGGTCCGCGCGCCGCCGTCGTCGGGTGAGCCGAGCGAGCCCTCGCAGGCCGCGAGCAGGAGGCACAGGGGGAACGCGATGCGCACGCCACATCCTACCGCAGCGCATGGACGAGCGAGGCAGTGGGAGCTCTGGTGCGCCGACGGATCATCCGGTTCGGCGGAGGATCCAGTTCGCTCGCGTGCGATGGACTGGATCGTACGGACGCGAGTCGAACCAGCGCAGTACTTGTCGCTCGTGGGCCGCCGGATCCCAGGTCTCGTCGAGGTTCCGGAAGACGTGCTCGAGCGGCCAGATCTCTCGCGCCCCCCTCCACGCGTGGATCACCGGCCGGAGACCGGCCGCGATTCCGTCGCCCAGACCGCAGTGGAACGACTCCTCGAGCGAGCAGCTCAGGACGTGCGACTTGTCGGCGAGCCACGCGTCGAGGTCGGGGACCCACTCGGTGACGATCGCCACGCGCTCGCCGAGCTCGAGCTCGAGCTCGAGCTCGTCGATCATGGTGCGGAGCGCCATCTCGTAGCGCGCGTCCTGAGGGTCGCCGCGGATCGAGAGACGGACGCGGCGTGCCGCGCCGCGGAATCACGACGAGTGCGCCGGGGCTCGAAGATGAGAAGGGCGATAAGAGCAATGGTCAGCTGACCGGCTCGGCGACTCTCGACCCCCACCCCGACCCTCCCCGCGAGCGGGGGAGGGAGACGATTCCCGCTCCATGAATCCGATTGAATCACCTCTCCATCTTCTCGCCTTCCACCCTTCCCGTCTTTCGGCAAACGCCGAGACTCCAGCGCCGCGACCTCGACGAGCAAGGGGCGAGGGGGCATCGGCCCGGCCGATGGCGTACAACTCCGAGCGATGGGGTACCGCAACGAGACCGAGCACCTCCGGCACCGGGTCGAGCAGCTCGAGGGCGAGCTCGCCACGCTCAAGGGCGCGCGGCGCGGGGGCACCGAGGAGCTCTTCGCCGCGCGCGCCAAGCGGCAGACGATCCTCATCGCGGTGCTCGCGATGCTCGCGAGCGGGACCGCGGGGCTGTGCCTGCTCCCGACGATCGTCGCGACCCTCGAATTCGCCGACGAGGTCGTGACGCCGGACGAGGTCGCCGCGCGCACGAGCTACGCGCGCGTCGGCTTCGAGGGGACCCTCGACGTCGCGCACACGCTGACCGTCGGATCCTACTACCACGGGGCCCCGCTCGCCGAGGACCCGCGGATCATCGTCGCCTGCAGCTGGAGCTGCCCCTACGCCGTCGAGCGCGAGCTCCTCGATCGCTACGGGGCGGAGTCGCGGGTCCTCTACGGCACCGTCTCCCAGGCCGGGGACTACGAGTTCGAGCAGGTCGACGCGTACGCGCTCGAGGAGCACGCGCGCACCCACGGGCTGACGCTCGCCGATCTGCGCGTGGTCCACGTCGAGCGGCGCGAGGACCCGCGGCCGGCCTTCTTCTTCTTCGTCGCGATCGCGTCGCTCGCCGCGCTGTCGCTCTGGGTCGCGCTCCTCTGGCACCGGAGCGCGAGCCGGCGCGAGGCGCCGCTCCCGACCCCGAGCGACTACCAGACGCGCGATCCGGGGATGACGCTGATCCTCACGATCGTGACCTGCCGCGTGTACGAGCTCGTGTGGATCTACCTCTCGACGGATCAGATCCGGAGGCTCACCGGCCGCCGCGATCTCGTGCCCGCGCTCGACGTCCTGCTGTCGCTGATGACCTTCGGGCTCTGGACCTTCTGGGTCTTCTATCGGAACGTCGAGGCCGTCGACGAGGCGCTCGCGGAGACGGGCTACCACACGCCTCAGACGGGCAACGTCGTCGGGCTCACCCTCGGCTCGTTCGTGTGCGGCGTCCTCCAGTGGCTCCTCATCTACAAGGTGCAGGAGGCGTACAACCTGCTCGTCATCGAGAAGATGGACGCCGATCAGGTGTGAGCTCAATCAGGGAAGCTCGCGGCGGAACACGACCACGAACGCGACGTGGTGGTTCACCGGGAGCCGCAGGTTCAGCACGCGATCCGAGGCGCCCTCGATCGACGCGGCGTAGCGCGCGCCGCCGCCGGTCATCGGGAAGTTCGTCTGGAACTCGCTCGGCGGCTTGTCGGTGAGATCGAAGGCCTCCGTCGGGCCGTCGCGGATCTCGCGCACGTAGCGGAGCCCGGGCGCGCTGAAGCGGTTCAAGACCGCGCCCGCCTCGTCGACCACCTCGACGTAGACGTTCACGCGCCCGCCGCTCTCGCCGACGCCGCTGCCCGGCGGGTCGCGCCAGAAGTCGACGGGGACCGCGTCGCCGACGTCGCCGTCGCCGTTCACGTCTTCGTCCGTCTCGAAGCCGACCGCGATCAGGCGGAAGAATGGCTGCCCGGCGACGGGCGTGCCCGCGCAGAACCCGACCGGGCCGAAGCCGTCGTCGTGGCCGTGGCCGCGCAGGGTGTCGGGGCCCGCGGCGTCGAGGACGGCGGGCCAGAGGACGGCGCCGGCGGGCGGGGGGCGCGGATCGTCCCACTCGCACGGCGGGGGGGGGCCCGCGTCGGTGCCCGCGTCTGCGCCGGCGGCCGCACCGGCACCCGCGGCGGCGCCGGCGTCCGCACCGGCGTCCGCACCGGCACCTCCGTCGGCGCCGGCGTCGTCCGAGGCCGCGCCGCCGTCGGCGTCCGGCGGCCCGTCGCAGGCGACCGTCACGAGCGCGAGGCAGGCGAGCGCGCGGAGCATCGACGGAGCTTGCCACGGAGCGACACCTGCAGGCTCGCCCGCGGCACGTCGAGCGGCGTATCGTATGCGCGTGGGGAGACTGGCGCTGGCGTGCGCGTGGCTCTTGGTCGGGTGCGAGGGCCAGAGCGCGCTCGTGGTGGATCTGCGAACGGACCTCGCGCCCGGCGTCGAGTTCGACCACGTCGCCGTGCGCTTCGCGGACGGCACGCTCACCGAGACGGCGGTCACGCGCGACCAAGACTTCGTCGCCGGCGTCCGCGTCGCCTCGCGGATGGTCGCGCCGGGACCGACCCGGCTGGTCGTCTCGCTGCGGCTCACGCCCGCGCTGGAAGGCGCGGCGCCCGTCGTGGTCGCCGAGCGCCCGCTGCTCGTCGACGTGCGCGCCGCCGCGGTCGCCGCGACGTTGCTCGTCACGCGCGGCTGCCGCGGGGTCGAGTGCCCCGGACCCGGCGACCCGGCGAGCGCGACCGCGTGCCACGGCGGGACCTGCCACGAGCCCACGTGCACCGCCGAGACCCCCGACGAGTGCGCGGCCGACGAGTGCGCGGCCGACGCCGACTGCGCGGCGCCCGCGACCTGCGCGGTCCCCTTCTGCATCGAGGGTCTCTGCTTCTTCGCCCAGGGCGACGAGTGCACCGAGGACCAGTACTGCGACCCGCTCTTGGGCTGCATCCCCTACGGCAGCTTTCCTTGCGATCCCGGGTCGGAGTGCCGCTGCCCCGCCTTCACGGCGTGCGACATCGTCTGTCCGGCCGGCGGCTGTACGGTCGAGTGCGGCATCGAGAGCAGCTGCGGGCTCGACTGCCCGGGCGGCGGCTGCACGGTCGATTGTCGCGAGTCCGCGTTCTGCACCGCCCTCTGCGAGGGCGACGGCTGCGCGCTCGACTGCGGTGAGACGACGAGCTGCGAGATGGCGTGCTCCGGCGACACGGCGTGCCTCGTGGCCGACTGCCCCCTCGCGTGCCGGCAGGCGTGCGACGCGGCGGGCGCATGCCGCGTGGAGTGATCTCACCGCGGGCCGAAGCCCGCGTCCCGCGCGGCCTCCCGGAGCCGGGCGCGCGCCTCGATCTCGCCCGCGCGCAGCGTCGCGAGCTGGACCGCGAGCCGGTCGGCGTGCGCGATCGCCTCGTCGAGCCGCTCGGCGACGCGGCGGCGCACGGGGGAGGTGCTCGCGCCCGCGCGGTCGTCGAGCGCCTCGACGCTCTGCCGCAGCTCGGCGCTCCGACGCGCGGCCTCCGCGAGCTGCTGGGGGAGCAGCGCCGTCTCCTCGTTCACGCGGACGAGCGCCGCCCGCGCCTCG
>JAYRVK010000425.1:0-4232 GCA_041918555.1 Sandaracinaceae bacterium | reverse complement strand
CGAGGCCCGGCACCGCGTCGAGGCCGCGGAGGAACGCGTCCCCGTCGAGGCGCGCGGCCTCGTTGTAGCAGGGGACGATCAGGACGGTCGGCTCGGGCACGGGCGCCGAGCATGGGGGGACCGGGGAGCGGGCGCAACGAGGACGGCCGCCGTGTATGCTCGCGTGCCCGCGCGGCGCCGCCATGAAGCTCGCGACCCGTCACTTGGCGATGTTCGCCGCGCCCGCGATCCCCATCGCCGCGCTCGGCATGCCGCTGGTGATCTACCTCCCGCCGTTCTACGCGGAGGATCTCGGGCTCGGGCTGTCGCTCGTCGGGACCGTCTTCATGGTCACGCGGCTCTGGGACGTCGCGAGCGACGTCGTGCTGGGCGCGTTCGCGGATCGCGTGCGCACGCGCTGGGGACGGCGGCGGCCGTGGATCGTCGCCGCCGTCCCGATCCTCCTGCTCAGCGTGTGGCGCCTCTTCCTCCCGCCCGACGGGGTGACGTGGCTCTACCTGCTCGTGTGGTTGTTCGTGCTCTACGCGGGCTGGACGATGATCACGATCTCGCACATGTCGTGGGGCGCCGAGCTCTCGGACGACTACCACGTGCGCAGCCGCCTCCAGGGCTGGAAGCAAGCGGGGCAGCTCTTCGGGATGGTCTTCGTGCTCGCGCTCCCCGCGTGGATCGAGCAGCGCTTCGGCGGAGGCGGCACCACCCGCTCCGCCGCGATCGGGTGGTTCATCCTCGTGCTCCTCCCGATCACGGTGGCCGTCGCGACGCTCGGGGTCGGCGAGCGGCCCGTGAAGGAGACCGGCGCGCCGCAGGCGGGGATCTTCGAGGCGCTGAGGCTCGCCGTCTCGAACCGCTACATGCTCCGCGTGCTGCTCGCGGATCTCTGCGCCGGGATCGCGCCCGGCGTCACCGCGTCGCTCTACATCTTCTTCGTCGAGCACGCGCTCGACATGGACCGCTTCACGAGCTTGTTCTTGCTCACGTACTTCGTGGCCGGGCTCGTGAGCGTCCCGATCTGGCTGCGGCTGAGCTACCGCTTCAGCAAGCACCGCGCCTTCGCCGCCGCGATGCTCTACATGGCCGCGGCGCTCCCCTTCGTGTTCCTCCTCGGGCCCGACGACCACTACCTCGTCGTGTTCGCAGCCTACGTGATCTACGGGCTCGGCTACGGCGCGGCGCCCGTGCTCCTGCGCTCGATGGTCGCCGACGTGACCGACGACGACGCGCTCAAGTCGGGCATGCAGCGCACCGGCCTCTTCTACTCGCTCCTCGCGCTGACCAACAAGCTCGGCTTCGCCCTCGCCGTGGGGATCGCCTACCCGCTCCTCGACGTGGTCGGGTTCGACCCGGAGCTCGTGAACGGGCCCGACGCGATCCTCGGGCTGAAGCTCATCTACGTCGTCGTGCCCCTGATCTGCTTCGTCGTGGCGGCGCTCGCCATGTGGCACTTCCCGCTCGACGAGAAGACGCAACGAGAATTGCAGAATCGTGTGGCCGGCTCCGCGCGCTGAGCTCGGGCCAGCGCGTCAATACAACGTGCAGTACTCGGTCGTGACGAAGCCGATGATCGAGTCGGCCATGTCGATCGTCCCCGCGCGCACGTCGCGGATGCTCCACACGTCCCCCCCCGTCGCCTCGGGGATGCTCGGCATGCCGAGGTACGGGGCGTGGAAGCCGCGGCCGACGTCCGGGCTCGAGCCCGCCCCGCACTCCTCGCCCTCCCCCGGCGCCGCGAACGCGCCGACGCGGACCTGCGCGGCCATCAACGCGGTGACCGTCTCCGCGTAGGTGCGCTGGACGGGAATTCCGCCGGTCCCGAACACGGAGCTCAGCCGCGCGGGCCGCTCCTCGAACGTGTCGTCGGTGATGTGCACGAGGATGCGATAGCTGCTCGGGCGCCACGGGCAGAGCGAGGCCGCGACGTGCATCGCGTCGAGGGAGTTCTCGGGGCAATCCGAGTTGCTCGCCGCGCTCCCCCCGGGCTGGCCGTTCGACGACGTGAAGCTCTGCCAGGTCATGAGCTCGGACTGCATCGCCTCCACCGTCGCGAACGGCGCGCAGCCGCTCACCGCGGCCACGTCGTCGACGAACACCACGAGCGAGATCTGGGCGTTCGCGGTGAGCGCGGTGGCCGCGGACCACACGCGGTCGATCCCGGTTCGAATGCCGGCGATCTCGTCGGTCATCGAGGTGGAGACGTCGATCACGAAGACGATGTCGAGCGCGTCGCTGCACGGCGGCGGCGCGGACGCGTCGAGCGGCCCCGCGTCGGTCCCCGGCGGGATCGCGCCGTCGGCCCACCCCCCGTCCGTGGCGCCGCACCGCGCGTGGACGGCGCAGTCGGGATCCGCGCAGTCGACGAGCCCGTCGCCGTCGTCGTCGGTGCCGTCGCTGCACTGGAACACGTCGCGCTCCGCCCTCGGCCGCGAGTCGTCGCAGCCGGCGAGCGCGAGGAGGACCAGGAGCGCGCTCGAACGCCATCCCATCCCGGCCATTGTGCCCAAGCCTCGGCGCAGGGTCGATGGCGGCCATCAACGCGGGAACGGGCTCGCGCCGCTCGGGTCGGCCGCGGTCAGCGTCTCGCCGAGCACGCCGGGGCCGCTCCGGATCCGCAGGAAGCGCGCGAGCGCCGCGGGGTCGCCCCCGTACGCGCCCCGCCGATCGAAGTAGAGCCCGACGAGCGCGCCGCCGAAGCGGAACGCGCGCACGCCGATCGCGTGGCCGTCCTCGTCCAGGAGCCACGCGCGGCTGCTCGCGGACGCGACCAGGGGGCGCGTCGGGTGCGCGGCCACGCTCCACACGCGGTGCTCGTGGAGCGCGTGCAGGCGGACCGCGCCGCGGCCGCCCGGATCCCACACGCGCACCGTGCCGTCGTCGGCGCCGGTCGCGAGCGTGCCGTCGGCGAGCCACGCCGCGCTCCGAACCCCGGCCTCGTGGCGCCCGACGACGCGCGCGCCCGCGCCGTCGCGGACGCGCACCGAACCATCGAGCCCCGCGTACGCGAGCCGACCGTCGGGTGCTAACACGAGCGGGCGGAGGCCGCTCGCGCCGCGGTCGAGCGCGGGCTCGCGGCCGAGCGCCGACACGAAACCGAGCGTACCGCCGTCGCCGATCGCGGCGAGCGCCTCGCCGGGCCCGAGCGCGGTGCGCGCGAGCTGGAAGCGGGCGCCGAAGTCCGCGGGCGCGAGCTCGCGCCGCAGCGCGAGGCCCGGCAGCTCGCGCACCGCCACGCGGTCGCGCCCCGCGAGCGCGAACACGCCGGTCGCGGGGGCCGGCGGCGTCGCCGCGGCGCGCAGCACGTGGCCGCTCGCGCGATCCCAGCGCCAGAGCTCGCCGCCGCACGCGATCGCGAGGTAGTGGCTCGAGGCATCCCACGCGAGCTCGACGAGCGCGTCGTCGGGGTTCTCGATCGGGATCGCATCGACGAGCGCGCCGGTCGCGCCGTCGAGGATCCACGCGCCCTCGGCGCCCCCGGCGGCGGCGAGCCGCTCCCCGTCCGGGCTCCACGTGGCGTGCGTCATCGTCGGGTCGAGCCGCCCGCGGCTCCGCCGCCCGACCTCGTGGCCGCCGAGGAGCGCGCCGGTGGCGAGGTCCCAGATCTCGGCGTGATCGTCGCCGGCCGTGGCGAGCCTCGTTCCGTCGGGGCTGAAGGCGACGAACGACACCTCGCGCGAGGCGTCGCCGAAGCGGCGCTCGAGCCGCCCGGAGGGGACGCGCCAGAGGTCGATCTGCGCCGTGTCGCCGCCCGCGATCGAGAGCAGCTCGCCGCTCGGGTGGAACGCCAACGTCTCGGTGAACCGCGCGTGGGGGATCCGCGTGCGGACGCGGCCGGTGCGCGGATCGATCAGCGCGGTGCGCTCGTAGCTCCCCGAGGCCGCGAGCCAGCGCCCGTCGCGGCTGAACGCGAGGTGGTGGAAGTGCGTCGCGCCGACCACGTCGAGCGTCCGCAGTGGGGCGCCGGTGCGCGGATCGAGGACCGTGAGGCGCGCGTCGTCGCCCCCGACCCATACCGTGGGCTCGTGCGGCGCGGCGGCGAAGAAGCCACCGCTCGGCGCCTCGGCGAGCGGGGCGAGGCCGGTCGCGTCGAAGAACACGATCCGCCCCTGCGCGCTCGCCGCGATCGTCCGTCCGTCGGCGATCCACGCGACCCCCGCGAGCTGCGCCACGCCCGGCGCCGCGGCCTCGGCGATCCGAGCCGCGTCCTCGGTGCGCCAGGTGCGGAGCGACGCCCCCGG
>JAYRVK010000424.1:0-2601 GCA_041918555.1 Sandaracinaceae bacterium | reverse complement strand
CCCGGCGTGGGCGAGGGGTTCTTCGATCGGCTGTGGTGGTCGTTCCGCCAGCTCGAGAGCGCGGACAACCTGGTGGCGAGCCTCCACGTCCACCCGATCGTCGGCGTCCTGTCCCTCGTCCTCACCGTCGTCGGCGTCTTCGTCATCTCGTTCATCATCGGCATCGGCGCCAACGTCGTGGAGCAGGTCGTCCGCGCCGAGCGGCGGCGGCCGGTCGGCTACTCCGGGCACACCGTGGTGATCGGCGGCATCCGGGACGGCGAGGTGATGATCCGCGAATTCGTCCGGATCTACCTCAAGAACCGCCGCGATCCCCGAGACCAGATCCTGAAGTACCTGCGCTGGATCTTCGCTGGCGGGGCGCGGCCGCGTGCTTGGGCGCTGCCGCGCATGGCGCTCCTGGGCCCCGACGAGGAGCCTCCGGCCGTGCTGCTCGAGGAGGGCATGCGGCACGTCATCTATCGACAAGGCCACGGCGGCGAGCTCGAAGGGCTGGGGCGGGTCGGCGCCGCGCGCGCCAAGCGCGTCATCCTGATGAGCGACCCGGCGGGCGGGCTCGACGCCGACGCGGTCACCGTCGCGACGCTGTGCGCGGTGCGGGAGCTCAACCCTCACGCGCACGTGTTCCTCGAGCTCCTGAGCACGCGCACGTGCACGACGCTCGACGCGGTGGCGAAGCACCCGCGGACGTTCCCGCTCGACGTCCCGTGGCTCCTGGGCCTGCTGCTGCTCCACCACCTGATCGTCCCCGGGGTCGAGCGCCTCTACCGGTTCCTCCTGACCGCGGAGGGCTCGGAGCTCTACTCGCACGTGTACGTCGATCTCGCGGAGCTCGACGCGCTCGCCCGGCGAGGCGACGCCGAGGGGATGATCGACGCGCGGCGGCTCGCCATGCTCGCGGCGCAGCACCACGCCGTGCTGGTCGGGGTGCTCCTCGGCGCGGGTCGGCCCCGACCGAGCCCCTTCGACCTGATCGACGTCGAGGGGCTGGTGCCGTGGGTCAACCCGCTGGACGAGCCGCACTCGGAGGAGCTCGCGCGGCTCGGGGCGCGCGCCGGGAAGATCCCGGCGTCCGCGATCCGCGGGGTCATCGCGCTGGGCGAGAACTACCAGCCGGTGCGCGACTTCGCGCGGCACTTCGCCGCCGAGGTGCCGGAGCGCGCGGCGCCCGAGCCCGGCGCGCTCACCTTCGGCAGCGCGGATCCGCCGCCGCAGAAGATCCTCGTCATCGGCTTCGGCGACGCGGTGGTGAGCCTGAGCGCCCGGCTGGCCGCGCTCAGGGATCGCGCCGAGGTGATCGTGGCGACGGACGGCGGGGCGGAGCCGCTCCTCGCGCTCCGGAGGGCGGGCCTCACCGTCGAGGGCGGGCCCGCCCGGGCGCGCGTGCAGCTGGCCCGCGGTGGGCGGATCGAGCTTCGCGGGGATGCCGGCGACGCGATGGAGACGGGCCTCGCGGTGCTCGGCGGCGGGGGGATCGACGCCGTGGTCTTCGTGTCCGAGGGATGCCCGGACCCGGACGCGCGCACCTCGCTCCGGATCCTGCGCCTGGCCGAGGCGCTCCTCGCGCTCGAGGACGCACCGCCGCACCTCTTGGCCGAGCTCACCAACGTGTCGATGGGCGAGCGGGCGCGGAGCCACGTGACGGCCTCGTTCGAGCGCCTGGGTCGCGGGGCGCCGCGGATCACGCTCGTGAGCACCCAGGCGATCCGGAACTACTTCATGGTCCACAGCGCCTTCGTGCCGGGGATCGACGCGGTGTACTCCCAGCTCCTCGGGGAGCGCGGCCAGGACCTCGTCCGGCTCCCGATCCACGGCGCCGGGCCGATCACGCTCGCGCGCTGCGCCGCCGCGCTGGCGGCGCGCCGGATGATCCCGATCGCGCTCGAGCGCGCCGACGGTGAGGTCCTGCTCAACCCGCCCGCCGACGCGCCCGTCGCCGAGGTCACGGGGGTGTTCGTCATCGGTGAGGCGGACGCCATGTGGTCGCGCGACTCGGACCGCGAGTTTACATAATCCATCTTCTGCGAAGTTGCGGGGGTGGGTACGAATGGGCGTTGACGACGCCCGTCCGCACGCTTAGACGCATGGTTCGCCGTGGAGGACCAGGAGCAGTTCGACGACGAGAGCGCGCCGCGGAGGAAGTCCGTTCGTACTTCGGTCCCCCCGTCGGCGCTCGCGATGCTGGAGCCGACGCGGGACTGGCGGCGGAACCTCCGCTTCGATCTCCCGGCCTCGCTCGTCGTGTTCCTGGTCGCGCTGCCGCTGTGCCTGGGCATCGCGGTCGCGTCGGACGCGCCGCCGCTGTCCGGGCTGATCGCGGGCATCGTCGGCGGCGCGCTCGTCGCGTGGCTGAGCGGGTCGTCGACCGCGGTGAGCGGCCCCGCGGCGGGCCTCACCGCCATCTGCGTCACGGCCATCGGGACCCTGGGCTGGGAGGCGTTCCTCCTCGCCACGGTGCTCGCGGGCGCGATGCAGATCCTGCTCGGGCTGATCCGCGCCGGCATCTTCGCCTACTACTTCCCGTCCTCCGTCATCAAGGGGATGCTCGCCGCGATCGGGATCATCCTCATCCTCAAGCAGGTGCCGCACGCGCTCGGCTGG
>JAYRVK010000423.1:0-4005 GCA_041918555.1 Sandaracinaceae bacterium | reverse complement strand
GGCGCGCGCCCAGGTCGAGGACGTGGAACTCCTGCCCGGGCGCGCGCACGAGCTCGCTCAAGAGCTCGACGCCGCGCGAGTGCTTGACGTGCGCGGTGCGGCCCGCGGTCGCGATCGACCAGACGTCGCCGTCGCGGACGAGCTCGAACGCGGGGGCGCCCGGAGCCGGCGCCGCGACCTCGGTCACCGTCATCCGCAGCGCGTCGAGCTCGCGGCGGAGCCGCTCCGCGACCGGGCCCGAGCGCGCAGCCTCGGCGACCGCGAGGGCCTCCTCGAGCGCGGCCGCCCCCTCCTCGCGCCGCCCGATCAGCACGAGCAGACGCCCGCGCCACTGAGCGAGCGGCCCCTCCCACACGTAGAGGAAGCCGCCCCACGCCACGCACGGCCAGTCGAACGCCTCGAGCTCGGGGAGCAGGACCTCGGCGAGCGCGCGATCGCCGAGCCCCACGGCGACCTCGGCCGACAGCGCGAGGAGGAACGGAGAGGGCTGCCAAGCCCGCAACGGGAGCGAGACACCGGCGAGCGCGCGCCGCGCGGGCTCGACCCGACCGAGCCGCACGAGGGTCGCGGCCTGGATGAGACGCGAACGATCCCCCTGTGCGAAGACGGCCTCGGGCGCGCGCGCCTCGAGCGCCCGCAGCTCCTCCTCGCTGGCCTCGCCCCGCGCGCGGAGCGCCGCGAGGCGGTGGATGGACACGGTGGCCAGCGCATCCGGGTCGTCGATCTCGGCGGCGAGCGCGGCGGCCTCCGCCTGCGCGGCGTCGGCGTCCTCGAAGCGCCCCTCCATCAGCGCGCGCATCGAGCGCAGGAGCGGGCTGTTCCACCGCCAGCGCGCGTGCCCGAGCGCGCGGCCCAGCCGCTCGTGCGCCTCGGCCGCCTGCTCGAGCTCGTCGACGAGCCCGAGCTCCGCGGCGGCGACCGCCGCGCGCGCGTGCGCGCGTTGCGAGAGGACGAGGTCACCGCGCGACAACGCCCGCCACGCGAGCTCGCGCGCGAGGGCGAGCCGGTCGGCCGGGTGCGCGAACCCGCCGTAGGCCGCCGCGGCCCAGTTGAGGACCTCGAGGATCGTGTCCGGATCGTCGAGCGCGCGCGCGAGCGCGATCGCCTCCTTGGCGCGCTCGATCGGTCCCCGGGCGTCGACCGCCGGCTGCTGCGCGGCCGCGAGCCGCGCCATCACCCGGGCGCGGAGCGCGCGCTCGGCGTCGGGGAGGCCCGCGAGGGCCTCCTCCAGCCGATGCACGAGCACCGGATCGACGATCGAGAGCCGCAGCTCCTCGCCGTACGTCAGGGCGGCGCGGGCGAGGCGCGGCGCGTCCGCGTGCGCGCGAGCTCGGGCCGCCGCCTCGTCGCACAGCGCACGCGCACGCGCCGGATCGCCGGCGCGGACGAGGGCCCGCGCGAGCGCGAGGGCGAGGTCGATGCGGCGCGCGGGGACGTCGCCGACGCGGCCGAGCGCATCGAGCGCGCCCGCGAAGAGCTCGGCGGCGCGATCGAAGGCCATCGCCGCGAACGCGGCCGCGCCGGCCCGCTCCGCGCACTCCACGGCGAGCTGCCCGTCCCCGAAGGGCAGCGCCTCGAGCCGGTGGCGGGCGACGATCTCGAGGGTGGCGCGATCGCCGGCGGAGAGCGCGCGCGACGCCTCGTCGGCGGCCCGCGCGTGGAGCGCCGCGCTGCGCGCGCGGAGTCGCGTCACGCACGCACTCGTGGAAGAGGGCGTGCGCGAAGCGCACGTCGCGCGCGGGGACCTCGTCGAGGATCCGCGCGCCCCGGGCCGGCTCGAGGCGCTGCTCGAGCACGTCCAGCGAGAGCTCGCAGATCGCGGCGAGCGCGTCGGCGCGGGCCTCGCGCCCGAGCACCGCGGCGCCCTCGAGCACCGCCCGCGTCTCGGCGGGGAGCCGCGCCACGCGCTCGCGGATGGCGGCGCGCACGCTCGTGCCCGACGACGCGGCGTCGCCGTCGGCGCGGACGCGGTGCAGCACCTCGGCCACGAAGAGCGGGTTGCCCCCGGTGATCCCGGCGATCGCCTCCGCGTCGGCGGCGTCGCCGACGAGCGTGCGGATCGCGGGGCCCGAGAGGGGACCGAGGCGGAACGTCGTCGCGGCGCGCGCCACGCGCGCGAGCGCCTCGGCGATCTCCGAGCGCATGCCCGCGTCGCGGAGCGTCGCGATCGTCAGCACCGCGGTCCCTCGGATCTCGCGTGCGACGAACGCGAGCGCCTCGAGCGTCGCCGCGTCCGCGGCGTGGGCGTCGTCGATCACGACGACGACCGGACGAAGCGCCGCGGCGGCCTCGAGCACCGAACGCAGGGCGTCGAAGAGTCGGAACTGGCGCACCTCGTCGCGCTCCGCGTCGAGCGCCCCGCTCGCGCCGCCGAGGATCGGCGCGAGCTCGCGCCGCGACGCGAGCTCGCCGCCGAGCGGCGTCGCCGCGAGCCGCCGCAGCACCTGCGCCCACGGCCAGAGCGCGGGCGCCCCCCCTCCGTCCCACGCGGCGCCCCACAGCACCAGCGCCCCCTCGCGCTCGGCGATCGCCGCGAGCTCCTCGACGAGGCGCGTCTTGCCGATCCCCGGCTCGCCCGAGATCACGAACGCGCCCCCGCGCCCCTCGCGCGCGGCCGCGAGCCCCGCGCGCAGGCGCTCCAGCTCGTGCTCGCGGCCCGCGAACGGCTCGGTCCCCACGCGCGCAGGGTACCGCGCGGCTCAGGCCGCGGGCTTGTCGCCGACGAGCACCTTGGCGACGAAGCACGGCTCGGTCTCGACCCCCGCGAGGCCGGCCTGCGCCATCGGGATCGCGAGGTCGTCGCCGAGGTAGTCCCTGTAGAACGGCTCGTGGAAGTCCTCGGGGAAGCGCTGGAGGAAGAACCCGATGGGGCCCGCCTCGACGAGCTGCCCCGAGTCCTCGATCACGATCCGGCCGCCGGGCTTGCACACGCGGACCATCTCGGCGAGCACCTTGCGCCGCGCGTTCCGCGGGAGCTCGTGGAAGAGGTAGGTGCTCGTCACGACGTCGAAGGTCGCGTCGGCGAACGGCATCTCCTCGGCGTTCTCCGCGACGAGCGAGACGTCGTCGAGCGTGTCGCGCGCGAGCTGCACGTAGTACGGCGAGAGGTCGAGCCCGTAGAGCTTGAGCTCCGGGTGCGCGAGCTGGAGCTGCGCGAGCGTGCGCCCGGTGCCGCACGCGACGTCGAGCACGCGCTTGCCGCGCGCGCCGCCGTGCGCCGCGAGCCAGCGCGAGATGGGCGGGATCACCTGACGGCGCATCACGTCGGCGGTGCCCGCGAACAGGAACTCGACGCCGACGTCGTAGAGCTCGGCGGAGCGGCGCGAGAGGTAGCCGTCGGTCTGCCAGTGGAACGTCCTGCGGAAGTACGGGGGGTAGAGCTCCTCGTCGACCTCGTCGGGCAGATCGCGATAGGCGCGCATCCGCCGCCGCAGGATCGAGCGCGGGAAGTCCAGCACGAGGCGCGGGAACTGCCGGGCGTAGGTCCCCACGGGGACCTGGAAGAGGAGCCGGCGTGGATAGAGTCCGCAAGCGACGTTGTCGAGATCGCGCTGGAAGAGCGCGCGTAGACGCTGGTGCAGCTCGCGCAGGGTCTCGCGATCGGGATCGGGCACGGTGACGCCGCCGACCAGGCGGACCACCCGCTGCGCGACCGCCGCGGGGACGAGCATGCCGAGGTGCTGCGCGCCGTACGCGAGCGACGTCATGCCCGAGGAGAGGGTCGTCATGCCCTCGAGTATAGAGCGGACGCGCGGCGCGGGTCAGGGCGCGGGCGGGACCACCTCGACGCTCGAGGCGAGCACGAGCCGCTCGAAGGTCCTCTCGAGCGTGTTGCTGTGGAAGTCGCGCATGACCATGCCCGACGCGCTCACGCGGGCGCCGACCACGAGCTCGCGCTGCGTCATCGCGACCCACAGCGGCCCCTCCGGCGTGTCGAGGAGCGCGTAGGTGTAGCCGCCCGAGCGCATCGTCTCGGTGACGGTCCCCGCGTACGCGCCGCCGCCG
>JAYRVK010000422.1:0-3033 GCA_041918555.1 Sandaracinaceae bacterium | reverse complement strand
GCCCCACCGCGTCGCGCTCGAGCGGCTCGATCCGCAGCGTGCGGCCCCCGCTCGGGAGCGGGCCCGACGCGCCGGGGCGCCGGGTGACCAGGACCGCGACGCGGCCCGGCACGAGCCCGTCCACGAGGAGCGGGAGGACCTGTCGCGTGGCGTCGTCCATCCACTGCAGGTCCTCGAGGGCGAGCACGACCACGCGGTCGCGGCTCAGCGCGCGCAGCGCCTTGCGGAGCGCGAGCGCGAGCTCCACGCCGCGCGGCCGCCCGAGGCGCGCGCCGGTGGGCACCGGGTACGCGAGCCCGATGAGCTCGCCGAGCAGGCGCACCTCCCGCGGCCCGAGCCCGAGCACGCGCATGCGCTCGACCTTCTCGAAGCGGGCCGCGGGGCCGTCCTCGGGCTCGATGCCGCAGAGGTCCATGACGAGGTCCCCGAACGCGCCGAACGCGCGCTCCGCGTCGGTCTCGTCGGGGCGCCGGTGGACGAACACGAACTCGCGCGGCGCGGCCGCGGCGCGCAGCTCGGCGAGCAGGCGCGACTTGCCGATCCCGGGCTCCCCGACGAGGTGCGCGAGCGACCCGCGCCCCGCGGCCGCGTCGATGAGCATGGCGGAGAGCTCGCGCAAGAGCTCGCGGCGACCGACGAGCGGCGCGCGCTGGCGCAGCGAGCCCGCGTCGCGATCGCGGCGCGCGCGGAACCCCTGCACGAGGAGCGCGCCGTCGCGGACCTCGCACCGGAAGTCGCGCCCGAGCTCGGGGGCGAGCTCCGGCGCGACGCGGACCTCGTCGTCGGGCGTCTCGCCGAGCAGCGCCCGCGCGCGCTCGTCCACCGCGACCGACGGCTCGACGAGGATCCCCTCGAGCACGCGGCCCTCGCCGCGGACCACCACCATCGCGGGCGTAGCGCGCAGGCGCTCGGGTCCCTCGAGGCGCGAGATTCGCCGCACCTCGAGGGCGCCGCGCACCGCGTGACCGACCGCGCGCTCCATCGCCTCGCGGCCGAACGCCGCGAGGTGCACGTCGCCCCCGCTCGCGACGACCTCGCCGCCCGTGCGCGCGATCGCGTCGGCGAACCGTGCCTCCTCGCCGGGGCGCAGACGCGCCGCGAGGAACGCGAGGCGGCGCAGCTCGCTGTCGCGCCGCCGCGGGAGCGCGCGCGTCTGCGACGTCGCGTCGAGCGTGCGCTCCTCGCCCGAGCGATCCCGACCCGGGTCGCTCGCGGCCGTGGCGTCGTCGTAGGCCCGCTCCATCAGGTCGACGCGGAGCTTGTTCGGGTCGACGGGATCGTCGGTCGGGAACATCCGCTGCATCGCGGCGGCGAGGTCGGTCGCCCCGACGGGCCGCCCGAGCCGGAAGAGGAGCTTCATCAGCTCCGCGTGGATCTCGCCCGCCGAGCCGTAGCGATCGGCGCGCGCCGGCGCGAGCGCGCGCGCGAGGAGCAGCGCCAGATCCGGCAGCGGGAGGTGCCGCTCGTAGGGCGGCAGCTTCTCGGCGCGCACCATCTCGAGCGTCTGCGCCGAGGACATGCCGCGGAACATCCGGCGGCGCGTCGCGAGCTCGAAGAGCAGGACGCCGAAGGAGAAGATGTCGCTGCGCCGATCGAGCGACTCGCCGCGCGCCTGCTCGGGCGACATGTACGCGTACTTGCCGCGCAGGATCTTGGGATCCTCACCGCGGCCGAGGCCCGGCTCGTCGGCGCGCGCGATGCCGAAGTCGGCGACCTTGACCTCGCCCTCGTAACCCAGCAAGACGTTTTGCGGGCTCACGTCGCGGTGCACGATGTTCATCGGCTTGCCGTCGTCGAAGCGGGCGCGGTGCGCGTAGTCGAGGGCCTTGGCCACCTCGGACGCGATCCAGAGGCGCAGGCCGAGGTCGAGGGGCGGCTCGCCCGGCCCGCGCGCGCTCAGCGCGGCGGCGAGGTCCCTCCCGCGCAGGAGCTCCATCGCGATGAAGTAGGAGCCGTCCTGCTCGCCCAGATCGTAGATCTGCACGACGTTCGGGTGGCTGAGGCGCGCGGCGATCTTCGCCTCCCGCACGAGCAGCTCGGCGAAGCCGGGGCGCTCGAGGAGCGAAGGGAGGACCCGCTTGATGACGACGGCCTTCTCGAAGCCGGCCACGCCGAGCGAGCGGGCGCGCCACACCTCCGCCATCCCCCCTTCGGCGATGCGCTCGACGAGCTCGTAGTTGCCGAAGGGGATCGCGGCCACGGACCGCGGAGGATAGCAAGCGCGGCGCTCACTCCGCGAACGGCGAGAGCATGTCGGCCGAGTCGCGGGACGCCGACGGGCGCGCAGGCGCGGGCGCGCGCTGGCGAGCGCGGCGAGCGGCGGCGGGCGCCTCGGAGCCCAGGCTCCCGCCCGCGAGGGGGGCGGGGTGGTATGCGTGCACCACGTCGTAGCTCGGGTGCGCGCTCGTCGGCATCGACGCGCCGCGCACGGCGCGCACGATGCAGGCGGCCTCGGCGCCCGCGAACGGCGGCTCCACGGTCACCGACTCGACGCGCCCGGTCCCGCCGTTCACGCGGACGTGCACCTCGGCGACCTCGTGCGTCGCGGTCATGCACGCGGCGACCGCGTCGGCGACCGCGTTGAGCGCGTTGACGACCTCGACGCGCGTGGGACCGGGCGTCGGGCTCGGGCCGGCCGGGGCTCGACCGGCGCCGGATCCGCCCCACTCGTCCTGGAGGTCTCCGCCGATGCCGTAGCCGCCACCGCCGCCGGAGCCGGCGCGCCGATCCATGGGTCGCGCCGCTCCGCGCGCGACGGCCGCCGCCGGCTCCGGGGCGAAGACGCCGGTCGCGGTCACGGGCGCCGGGTCCGGCGCCGCCTCGGCCGGCCAGGCGGGCGCCTCGGCCTCGGCCTCGTCGGCCATGGCGAGCGGCTCGGCCGAGGGGGGGGGCGCGGGCGCGGCGGGCGCCGCCGCGGGGACCTCCGCGATCACCGGCGCCGCGGCCTGCTCCATCGCGTACCCGCCGCTCGCCGCGGGCGCGGCGTCGTTCATCGAGAGACCCGCGGTGATCCCGAGGCCGACCGCGGCCGCG
>JAYRVK010000421.1:0-4779 GCA_041918555.1 Sandaracinaceae bacterium | reverse complement strand
TCCTCACCGGCGGCATCGCGCCGAGCGGCGGCGAGGCGTTCCTCTTCGGCAAGCGCGCGGACGACGCGGGGTTCCTCGACGCGAAGCGGCGGCTCGGGGTCGTGCCGCAGCTCCCCGGGATGTACGACGACCTCTCCGTGCGCGCGTGGCTCGAGCTCGTGCGCGACCTCTACGGCCGGGGCGAGCTGGACGCGATCGCGCGCGAGCTCGACCTCGGAGCGCTGCTCGATCGCCCGATGGGCAAGCTCTCGGGCGGGCAGAAGCGGCGCGTCACGGTCGCCGCCGCGCTCGTCGCGGAGCCCGAGCTCCTGATCCTCGACGAGCCGAGCGCGGGCCTCGACCCCGTGGCGCAGCGCGAGGTGATGGACTCCCTCCGGCGCCTCGCGCCCTCGCACACGATCCTCCTCTGCACGCACGATCTCGACGAGGCCGAGGCGCTCTGCGAGCGCGTGGTCGTGATGCGCGGCGGCGAGGTCCTCGTCCACGAGGCGATCGACGCGCTGCGCGGGCGGATCGCTCCGCAACTATCCTTGCGTGTCTCCAGCGCCCCCGACGCGGCCGTCGAGGTGCTCGCCGAGCTCGGCCACTCCGTCGAGCGCGCGGACGGCGAGCTCCGGGTCACGTCGGCGAGCCCCGACTCCATGGCGCCGGCGCTGCTCCGCGCCCTGCTCGAGCGCGGCGTCGACGTGGTGGAGTGCCGGGTGGTGCGGCCCTCGCTCGAGGAGCTGTTCCTCGACATCGTGAGGCGCACCCACGGGCGCGACAGCCTGCCGACGGCCGAGCCGACCGAGGAGCCGCTGCCCCCGCCGGTACCCCTCGGCGATCTTTTCGGGGCCGCGACGCGCCGGCTGATCGCCAAGGAGTGGACGCAGCTCCGCGCGAGCGGGAGCGCGTTCTGGACCTCGCTGCTGGTGCCCGTCTTCTTCCTCCTCGTGGTGCCCCAGAGCTTCATCCTCGCGCTCCGCTCGGCACCCCGCGACGAGCCGAGCGGCGCGCCGATCCCCGACTTCGGGCTGATCGCCGACGTCGCGGACGACCCGACGCGGATCGCCGTGGCGATCCTCCCGATCTTCGTGACGATCGCCTCGCTCGTGCCGCCGACCGCGCTGATCACGCATTCGATCGTGCACGAGCGCGAGACGCGCACCCTGGAGCTCCTGGTCGCGCTCCCGGTCCGGATCCAGCAAGTGATCGCCGCCAAGCTCGCGTGCGCGTTCCTCTTCGCCGGCGGCATGTGCGCCGGCGGCGTGCTCCTGCTCGGGGTCGAGCTGATGATCTTCGGGCTCGCGTCGATCGCGGAGGTCGCCGCGCTCCTCGTGATGTGCCTTTCGGCGGTCGGTCACGCGACCGCGGGCGCGCTCCTCGTGGCGCTGATGGCGCAGGACTTCCGCACCGCGAACAACCTCGCGGGCGTGCTGATCGTCCCCTCGATGTTCCTCGCCATCGGCGCGACCCTCGTGACCGAGGGCACGGTGGCGCGGCCGATCCTGATCGCGCTCTTCTTCGTGACGAGCGCGCTCGCGATCGGACGGGTGGCGCTGCGCTCGGCGACGTTCGAGAAGCTGCTGACGTGAGCCCGGCGGCGAGGCCCGCGATCACACGCTCACTCCGACCGTGTCAGCTCGCGTGCACGCTGCTCGAAGAACGCCGTCAGCTCGTCGATCGTCACCGGACGGATCATCCCGGGCAGCTCACGGAGCTCGGAGGCCAAGAGGAGTCGAGCCGCCAGGCCGAGTCGGTGCGGGCCGACGTCGAACTTCGCGCGAACGAGCCCGAGGAGCTCGTCGAGGTCGCGAAGCGGCCCCTCGCGCAAGAGGAAATACAGATCGACGAAGTCGCGCGGCTGGCGCCGTGTGAGCACGGCCTGCAGCTTGTTCACCGTCATGTCTTCGATGGACTCCACCGTGAGGCCGCGCCATCGGGTGCGGCGCCCGACCGGCTCGAACGGATAGAACGCGAAGTCGACGCGACCGAAGTAGCCCGAGCGACGAGACAGCACGATGCTCGCGCGTGGCCCCACGACCTCGAGGTCCGTGCGGGTCGCCGCGGTGGCGAGGGCGGACGCGAGCGGAGCGAGCTCGGCGGGCTCGAGCTCGCGGGTGAGGAAGAAGTCGAGGTCCTCGGACGCGCGGTGGTGGAGGTGCAGGGCGGCGAGCGCGGCGCCGCCGCCGAACACGACCTCCGGCCCAAGGCGGCTCCGCGCCACTACGTCGAGCGCGCGATCCTGCCAGGGCGCGAGCTCACGCGGCCGCGCTGTTCTCTTCGATCCAGATCTCGACGAGCCGCCGGACATTTCTCGGAACGCTCACCTTCGGTAGGAGCCGCGCGAGGGTGTCCGGGGGGAACTTCTCGAGCTCGCGCCAGAGGCCTCCGTTGAGCACGGTCTCGAGGATGGGCGCGAGAAGCTCCTCCGGACCGTCCATGTCCACCGCTCGGTTGCCTCGATCCCAGGTCCACACTCGCACCCGCCGCGCCATGTCCGCAACGTAACACGCCGATGCGCGCGGGCGCTCTCCGTCTCGCTCAGCGAGCGAGCAAGGGATCTTGCGGTTCTCCGGCCGGCGCGAGGAGCTCGGGACGCCGCCGCTCGATGCGGGGCCGCGCGCGGTCCGCGAATTCCCCGGCCATCGCCGCGTCCGCGAGGCGGGCCGCGAGCGCCGGCTCGAGGCGATCGAGGTGGTCGAGCACGAGCAGGCCGAGGCCCATCGTCCGGCGCTCGCGCACCCAGCGGAGCATCGCGGCCTCGCTCCGCGCGGGGTGCTCGCGGATCGCGCACGTCGCCGCGCGGATCGGCGAGGACGGCGGCGCCTCGGCGCTCTCGGCGACCTCGAGGAGCGCGGCCGCGGGTTCGGCGAGCCCCGCGGTCAGCGCGGCGCAGCTCGGCGCGGGATCGCGGACGAGCGTGCGCCGATAGAGCGTCTCCGCGTCCGCGCTCCACGCGGGCTCGGCGCCGGCCGTCGCGCTCTCTCGCGCGCCGTCGGCGCCGCCCTCGCAGGCCGCGAGCAGGAGCACGATCGCGGTCATCGTCGCGCGCCGCATCACCGGGTCCCCGTGTAGCGGTGCATCACGCCTCGCTGGTCGTCGGTGATCTCGGTCGCGTGCAGGCACGTGCCCATGTCGCAGATCGAGTAGGGGAACATCATGTTCAGGCCGAGCATCGTCTCGCACGGGCGCTGCGCCGTGCACTCCGGCGTGTCGGCGAGCGCGTCCCAGTAGTCGTAGGTGTCGCTCATCGGATGGAACAGGCCGACGTAGTGGCCGACCTCGTGCGCGAGGACCTCGCCGTACACGAGCACGTCGTCGGCGCTGAACACGCCGTCGCCGCCCGCGTTCGCGAGCCAGCCCACGACGATCGCGCTCATCGTCGAGGGTACGAGCGGCCCCGGGAGGTGCCCCGCGACGCCGTACTGCGTGGGGTTGTCGTCGATGATCTCGCCGATGACCATCGCGATCTCTCCGTCGTCCGCGAGCTCCGACGCGGCGAGCAGGAAGTCGCCCGACATCGCCGACGGATACGGCAGCGCGGGGTCGAGCGTGGTGTCGATGTACCGCACCTCGAGCGCGATCCCGACCGCGGCCCAGATCTCTCGCCAGCGCGCGACCGCGTCCTCGGTCGCCGCGACGAGCTCCGCGTCGGTCGAGAGCCCGGCGGCCCACAGGATCGCGACGCGCACGCTCCCGCTCGCGAGGTCGTGGTCGCGCGAGAGGAGCGTCGTGACCTCGACCGCGACGTCGGGCCGCGTGGTGAGCCCGTCGGCGCGATAGCTGCCCATGCGCACGGTGTAGTCGCCGTCGACGAGCGCGGGGTCCTCCTCGCGGATCGGCCAGTTGATCGCGGTCGCGCGGCGCCGCGCGAAGAACGCGTTGGTGAGGCCGTGATCCGCGTCCCAGTCCTGCCAGCGCACGAGCGTCGCGCCGCTCGGATCCTCGATCGAGAGCACCGCGAGGCGCCCGACCGAGTCGGACTCGCCGACGACCATGAACGAGCGCTGCCCCGCGACCGGCACGGTGATCGCGATCTCGCCGCTCGCGCCGGTGTTGCGATCCTCGACCCGCGTCTCGATCGGCGGCGGCGGCCCCGCATCGCTCCCGGGCCCCGCATCGCTCCCCGGGCCCGCGTCGGGCGGCGTGCCCGCATCGACGCCCGGCGGTGTCCCCGCGTCGAGGCCCGGCGGCGTGCCCGCGTCCTCGGCCGGCGTCTCCGCGTCGCACGCGCCGAGCGCGAGCGATCCCAGCACCGCGATCGCTCCCACGAGCTCGTGCACCCGCATCCCGCTCGCGAGCATACGCGCAGTCGGCGGGTCGCGTCGATCGTGCGCCGCGCGGCCGGAGCTCAGGCGCTGCGCTCGCTGCGCCATACGAGGTAGGCGCCGATCGCGAGCAGCGGATCGAGGATCAGGATCGGGACGAGCATCATCGGCGCGACCTCGCCGAAGAGCACGAGCGGCCCGAAGATCAGCGGGACGAGCGCGCGATCGACCACCGTCGAGAGCCCGAACGACGCGGCACCCGTGCGGCCGCCCATCACGTAGAACCACCCGATGACGAACAGCGTCCCGCCGAGCGCATGGCACAGGCCCCGTCGTAGCCCTCGAGCTCGGCCATGAACTGCAGCTCGAGGAGCCACTCGGGCGAGGCAGAGAAGCCCGCGCCGAGGAGCAGGTAGAGGATGCCGTTGCCGATGGTGTAGCGAGTGAGCCGCGAGAGCACGGCAGGGCGAGCCCAGAGCGCGGTGAAGAAGGACATCCGCGGAGTGTAGACGGGTACCCAGAACTGGAT
>JAYRVK010000420.1:0-14027 GCA_041918555.1 Sandaracinaceae bacterium | reverse complement strand
GTGGCGGCCGGCGCGCGCGACCCGGAAGCCCCGGATCCACGGCGTGCAGACCGCGGTGGTGGTCGGCCCGAGCGGCGAGGAGATCCACACCGACGAGCACGGGCGCATCAAGGTCCAGATGCACTGGGACCGGCTCGGCATGATGGACGAGCACTCGAGCTGCTGGATGCGCGTGCAGCAGCCGTGGGCCGGCCCGGGCTGGGGCTTCGTGTTCATCCCGCGGATCGGGATGGAGGTCCTCGTCACGTTCCTCGACGGCGATCCGGATCGCCCGATGGTCATCGGCAGCGTCTACGACGGCAACAACCGCCCGCCGTACCCGCTCCCCGACGAGAAGACCAAGAGCACGATCAAGACGAACAGCTCGCCCGGCGGCGACGGCTACAACGAGCTGCGCTTCGAGGACCGCGCGGGGAGCGAGCAGATCTTCGTCCACGCGCAGAAGGACTACGACGAGGTCGTCGAGCACGACCACACGACGACGGTCCACAACGACCAGACGAACCACGTCGATCAGAACCAGACCCAGAGCATCGGGGCGAACCAGACCGAGAGCGTCGGCGGCCAGCAGACGATGACCGTCGACAAGAACCGCACGGTCCACATCAAGGGCAGCCAGAGCGTCACGATCGACGGCGGCGAAGCGAATGCCGGGATCAGCGGCAGCAAGCTGAACATCACCGGCGACTACCAGGTCGACGCCTCGGACTGGATCGAGATGCAGGCCCCGACCCGCATCAAGCTCACGTGCGGCGGGAGCTCGATCCTGATCGAGCCGGGCAAGATCACGCTGACCGCGAGCGGGAAGGCGCAGATCGTCCTGGACGCGAACGCGCTGATGAAGAGCGCGAAGGACAGCAAGGTGTTCCTCGACACCAACGCGCTCACGCAGAGCTCGCAGGGGAGCAAGGTGCTCCTCGATCCGAACGCCCTCGTCGAGGCGACGGGCCACGCGAAGGTGCTCTTCGACGACAAGGCGAACATGACCTCGGCGGGCGGGAGCCAGGTGCTCCTCGACGGCAACGCGCTCGTCCACGGCGCGGCCAACGCCAAGCTGGAGGCCCCGACCGAGGCCGTGGTCGCGAGCGCGACCGCCGTGCTCTCCGGCTCCGGACAAGCCCACGTCACGGGCGGCACCACCACCGTCGCCGGCGGGACCACGAACGTGACCGGCAGCGGCACCGTCAACATCTCGGGCGCCCTCGTGGCGATCAACTGATGCAGGCGATCAGCAGCGCCCTCAACGGCCTCCTCGAGGACGGGAGCTGGTTCACGCGCGCGCGCGACCACGCCCTCTGGCTCGTGCGCGTGCGCGGCGACCTGCGCAAGACCGCGCTCCAGATCGTGATGGGCCTCGAGTTCCACGCCGACAACCGCGCGCCGTGGGTCCTCTGCGAAGAAGCGCACGGCGCCGGCGACGACGGCTGGGCGATCCGCGGCAACGTGCTGATCGCCAACTGGACCGCGCGGCGCGACGCCTTCCGCGAGCGCGAGGGGATCGAGATGCCGCCGGTCGCGCTCGCCGGGCGCGCCCCCGCGTCCGGCCTCGCGCTGTTCCGCGACGTCGCCGGGGCTCTGCTCGCCGCCCAGCGCGCTCCGCACGACGGCTCGATCGTGATCGTCGCCGCGCCGACCGTGGTCGAGGACGTCGAGGCGATGGGCCGCGACCTCGCGTCGCTCGCCCTCGAGCCCGGCCTCGCGTGGTGTCGCTGGGTCTGGGTCCTCGACGAGTCGCTGCCGGTGCCGAGCCTGCTCGAGCGCTTGGGCCGCGCCGCGATGTGGACCGACTGCGTGCCGGACGAGGCACAGGAGAAGAGAGACCTGCAAGCCATGTTGTCGGCCTCGCCCGAGCGCATCGGCCGCGCCGCGCCGCGCGGGGTGACCCCGCCGCGCCGCGTGGACCAGCCGCCCCCGATCGACCCGGCGGTGCGGGACCGGATCTTCGCCGAGAAGACAGGGCTCTCGCCCGAGTACCTCACGCGCGCCCCGGAGCTCCAGCAGCACCTGATCGGGGCCGCGCTCGCGATGAAGGACGGGCGCGGGGACGACGCGATCCGCATGCAGACCGCGGCGCGCGACCTGTGCGCGAGGCTCGGGCTGCGCGACGCGACGGTGATCGCGTGGGTCGCCCTCGCGAGCTACCTGTCCGGGCTCGGCCGCCGCGCGCAGGCGCTCGACCAGCTCGACGGCGCGATCGCGCTCGCGGCGCGGAGCGAGCTCGGGCTCCAGGAGGCACAGGCGCGGCTCGGGCGAGGACTCTTGCTCGCGCTCGAGCGCCGCTTCCCCGAGGCCGCGCGCGAGTACGCCGAGTGCGCGCGCCGCGCCGAGCAGGCGGACGTCCCGCTCCTCGCGATCGAGGGCTGGCGCCTCGCCGCGCAGATCGGCCTGCAGGCCGGCGTCGAGGCCCCCGCCATCGAGTGCCTGCGGGAGGCGATCCGCGTCGCCGAGGGCAGCCCGAAGGGCACCGTCCGGATCTCGAGCGCGGCGGAGGCCGCCCGCAAGCTCGCTTGCTTGTGTGCAGCGCGGGGCATGCCCGCGCAGGCCGAGTCGCTGCACGCCCAGGCCGACGCGATGGAGGCCGGCGCGGTCGGGACGCCCGCGGACGAGCCGCCGCGGCCCGTGGCGATGGAGGCCTCGCCGTGATCGCCAGCAGCTTCTTCGATCCGATGCTCGGCATCGACGTGCACTGGGAGCTGGTGCCGACCCCGGCGCCGGTCCCCACCCCCATCCCGAACCCCTTCACCGGGCTCGTGCGCGACTTCACCGGCCTCGCCGCGGGCCTCGTGATCTCGAACGCGATCGGCGCGGCGATGGGCGCGCCGTTCAAGGGGCCGGTGCTCTACTGGACCGCGTTCCCCGCGACGAACACCGGCACCGAGGGCAAGCACGTCCCCGGGCACATCCTGCTCCCACCGGGCACCGCGTGGGCGCCCGTGCCCAAGACCCCCAAGCCGACGATCCACCCGGGCGAGACCCCCAAGCCCCCCAAGCCCGTCGTGCCGGACAACGACGCGGTGATGATCACCGGCAGCAAGACGGTCCACGTCATGGGGAGCAACGCGTGCCGCATCGGCGATCTCGCGCTGAGCTGCTCGGAGCCGGTGCGCCTGCCCTCGACGGTGGTGCTGCCGGTGCCGAAGGGCGCGCCGATCCTCATCGGCGGGCCGCCGACCCTCGATCTCATGGCGGCGGCGCTCGCGTCGCTCCGCACGCGCTTCATCGGCGACTCGATCCAGTCCGCGATCAGCCGCCTTCGGCCGAGCCGCTTCCGCAGCGCGCTCCAGCGCGCCGCGTGCTTCTTCACCGGCCACCCGGTGGACGTCGCGACGGGCAAGCTCGTGACGAGCGCGGTCGACTTCGCGCTCCCGGGCCCGCTGCCGCTCCGCTTCGAGCGCTGCTACCAGTCCAACTTCGCGTCGCGCGGCGGGCCCCTCGGGCACGGCTGGAGCCACTCGCTCGATCAGGCGGTGTGGGAGGAGCGCGGCAAGGTCGTGCTCCTCGACGAGGAGGGCCGCGAGGTCGAGCTCGACACGTTCGACCTCCCCGAGCGGCGGCTGCGCGAGGGCGAGGAGGCGTTCCAGCCGATCGATCGGCTCACCTTCCGCCGCGAGGCCCGAGGCAAGTGGCGGGTGACCGCGGCCGACGGAACGGTCCGCGAATTCGGGCCGGTGCCGGGGCGCGCGGACGACCGCGCGAGGCTCCAGCGGATCGCGTCGCGGTGCGGGCACCACGAGATCGCGCTCACGTACGACGCGCGGGGCCGGCTCGAGTGGGTGCGCGACTCCGGCGGCCGCCTGATCGGCTTCGAGCACGACGAGCGCGATCGGCTCGTCGCGATCAAGCTCCCGCTCGCGCACGAGCGCGGCTGGGCCACGCACCGCCGCTTCGACTACGACGCCGAGGGCGACCTCGTCGGCGTGACGGACAGCCAGCGCCACGCGTGGCGCTTCGAGTACGTGACGCACCTGATGGTGCGCGAGACCGACCGCACCGGGCTCTCCTTCTACTTCGAGTACGACGGCCTGGGCGAGGACGCGTGGTGCACGCGCACTTGGGGCGACGGCGGCATCTACGACCACGTCCTCAAGTACGACAAGAAGAACCACGTCACGTTCGTGACCGACTCGCTCGGCCACACGACGCAGTACCAGATGAACGCGGCGGCGATGGTCGTCGCGGTCGTCGACCCGCTCGGCGCGAAGACCGTCTACGAGTACGACATGGAGAGCCGCCGCGAGGTCGCGGTGGTCGACCCGCTCGGCGGCCGCACGGAGCGGACGTTCGACGCGCGCGGGAACCTCGTGCGGGCGATCGGCCCGGACGGTTCCGTGCACGAGGTCGAGTGGGACGCGGCGGGTCGGCCGGTGACCCTGCGGGATCCTCTCGGCCACGCGCAGCACTATGCGTACGACGAGCGCGGGTGCCTCGTCGCGCACTGGCGGCCGGACGGTACGCACGCGCACTACCAGTGGAAAGACGGATTGCTCGATACGGTCATGGACGGGGACGGGCATGCGACGCGGCTCGCGCACGACGCGCAGGGTCAGCTCCGCCGGATCGTGCTGCCGAGCGGCGGCGCGCTCGAGTACCGCTATGACGGTCGAGGCCGCCTCGTGCGTGCGGACGACTCGCGGGGCGGTGGCGAGCGCCTGCGCTACGACGCCGAGGATCGCCTCGTCGAGCACACCGCAGCCATCGGCTCGACACGGTCTCATCGCTACGACGCGGAGGGAAACCTCCTCGAGTCGGTCGACGCGCACCGCCGCATCCGGCTCGGCTACACGCACTTCCACAAGGTGGCGTGGCGGGAGGAGGCGGAGCAACGGCTGTCCTTCGAGTACGACTCGGAGGATCGGCTCGTGGGCGTGGTGAACCCGGCGGGCGAGCGGTACGGCCTCGAGCTCGATCGGGTCGGGCGCGTCGCGGCGGAGGTCGGCTTCGACGGAGGGCGGACCACCCACGCGCGCGACCTCGCCGGTCGCGTCACTCGGCGGGCGCTCCCGAGCGGACGGACGAGCGCGGTCCGCCACGACGCGACGGGGCGACCCATCGAGGTCGTGCACGACGACGGGACGACCGTGCGCTTCGTCTTCGACGCGCGCGGAGATCTCGTCGAGGCGGTGAGCGACGCCGCCCACGTGCGGATCGAGCGCGACGCGCTCGGTCGGGTGGTCCGCGAGAGCCAGGACGGCGGCGAGAGCTGGGTCCGCGTGCGCTACGGTGCCGGCGGGCGGCGCGCGGAGGTCGAGACCTCGCTCGGCGCGCGCCAGCGGATCGAGCGCGATCCGCTCGCCGAGGTCGCGAGGCTTGTCAACGGATCGTGCGCGCTCTCGTTCGAGCGCGACGCGCTCGGTCAGGAGCGAGCGCGCGAGATGCCCGGCGGCGTTCGCGTCGAGTGGGAGCGCGATGCCGCGGGCCGGCCCACCCTCCGACGCACGACGCGCCGCGCGAGCACCGCGGGCCCTCACGCGCTCCCCTCCGAGCTCGAGGCTCGGGTCTTCCAGTGGCGCGGCCACGACCAGCTCGCCGCGATCCTCGATCCCGTGGGCGGGCCACGGTTCTTCGATCACGATGGGCGCGGCCGTGTGATCCGGGAGCGGACGGATCGCGCGACGGTCGAGCGTGCGATGGACGCGGCGGGGAACGTCTACCGTCGAGCCGACCGCGCGGATCGCCGCTACGGTGCGGGCGGTGTCCTGCTCGAGGCCGAGGCGGTCGACGGCTCGGGCACCGTGACCTACGCGCACGACGCGGACGGCAACCTGACCGAGCGCGTGGAGCCCGACGGAACGCGCTTCGTCTATCGCTACGACGGCCAGGGACTGCTCGTGGAGGTGGAGCGCTTTGCGTCGGGGCAGCGCGATCCGGAGCTGCGCCTCGCGTTCGCGTACGACGCGTTCGCGCGCCGTGTGCGAAAGACGGTGTCGCGACTCGGGCCCACCGGAGAGGAGCTCGATCGGCGCGAGACGCGGTTCGTGTGGGACGGAGACGTCGTCGCCCACGAGCTCGACTCGCACGAGGGCCTCACGACCTGGTACTGGGATCCCGACGCGGACATCCCCGTCGCGAAGCAGCGGGGCGATCGCACTTGGTCCATCGCCCCCGATCCGATCGGCACGCCGACGGAGATGTACGACGAGGTCGGTGAGCTCGCCTGGAAGATGCAGCTCGACGTCTTCGGCGTCCCGCGCTTCGACGCGGGCGGGGCGGGCGACTGTCCGTGGCGCTGGCCCGGCCAGTACGAGGATCTCGAGACCGGGGAGCACTACAACCGCTGGCGCTTCTACCACTCGGGGACCGGCGCCTTCGGGAGTAAGGACCCGCTCGGTCTCGTGGGCAGTGTCCGTCCCTTCGGCTACGTGGAGGATCCGCTCGTCGAGACGGACCCGGACGGCCTCGCGGCCCGGATCGTAGGCGGGTTCTTCGCCGCTCGGCACGAGTACGGACGCGGACGATCCCCCGCGGGCCGCGTGCGGATCCCCTACCAAGGCAGCCGCAGCCGCGACTTCACGCTGGCGGATCGGATGGCGGGGTTCACGCCCGACAACCCCCGGCCGGCGAACTACACCTGGCACCACGTCGACTACAACCCACGCACCGGCCACGGCACCATGCAGCTCGTGTTGACGTCGGTGCACGACTCCGTGTCCCATGCCGGCGGCGTGTCCGCCTTCCGCCGCGCAACGGGAATTGCGTACGACACGGCGGGCGCGATCCGGCACGTCGAGGATCAAGGACGCCTGAAGGGCCGACCCTGCGGAGGATGATCGTGGCGAAGCGGACGAGCTCGAGGAAGGCGCCGGCGATCGTCGAGTACGCCCAGAACCGATGGCGCGGCTGTGTGGCCCCCGGCGACGCAGCGCTGGACCGGCTCGACGCGGCGCTCGGCCGACCGCTGCCTCCCGACGTCCGCGACCTCCTCGCGACGTGCGCCGGCGGCGCGCCGGAGCGGAGCTTCTTCATGTCGCCCGAGCACGGGATCGAGGTGGCGATCGGCCACGTGCTCCACGTGGCGCCGCCGAGGAACGAGGCCCGCACGGTCGAGAGCGTGCTCTCGGCGATCGCCGCCGATGGCAAGCGCAGCGGCGCCTCGGACGAGGACCTCGTGCCGTTCGCCGTCGACAACGGCAATGCGCACTTCCTCTGCGTGGACCGTTCCGGGCGCGTCGTGTACCGAGTCCTGCACGAGCCCGAGGGCACGGAGCGCCGCGTGGTGGCCGACTCGCTCGGAGAGCTCTTGGATGGCCTCGAAGAGCCACCGTTCTGAACGTGGCTCACGGCTCGCGTCACGTGCCGTCGTAGCGGAAGCGGTGCTTCGCCTCGAGCGCGGCTCGCTCCGCGTCGAGCGCCGCGTCGCTGCGCCCGAGCCGGCACGCGCTGCGCAGACACAGCCACCGCTCGAACGGCATCGGCCAGCGGGCCGAGCGCGCGAGCGCCTCGTCGAGCGCGCGCGATCCGTCCCGACCCGCGGCGTCGAGGAGCTCCGCCTCGACCGCGTGGAACACGCTCCGGAAGTGAAGCGTCGCGCGCCGCGAGAGGCGCCTCGCCCAGCGCAGGTAGCGCCGCCGGTCGCGCCCCGTGAGCTGCCCTTCGCGGGCGAGCCGCACGGCCGCGTGGAGGGGCGCGTAGGCCCAGCCGGACTCGTTGGAGACGTCGACGAAGTGCCCCGCGCGGCGGTAGATCGGCGCGCGCCGCTCGTGCAGGTCGATCGCCTCGCGGAGCGCGCCGCGCAGGAGGAGCGCGACGACCTGCACCATGTCGCGCCAGAGCGCGAGCCGGTTGACCGGACGCTCCGGGACCAGCGGCTCCCACGCGGACACGAGGCGCTCGAGCTCAGCGAGCTCGCCGCGCCGGCAGTGCCCCGCCGCCAGCACCCAGGCGCCGCACGCGGCGAGCCCGACGTCGCGGGCGCCGAGCGCGAAGAGCTCCCGCGCGTGCTCCTCCGCCTCCGCCTCGCGGCCGGCGAAGCTCCCGAGGACGGCGAGCAGCGACTGCGCCGTCCGCGCCGCCCACAGATTGGGGGTCGCGCGGTGGCGGGCGAGCGCCGACTCCAGCGCGGCGAGGGCCGGATCCCAGTCCTCGCCGGCCGCGGCGGCGAACGCGGCGAACAACGCCGGCAGGACGTCCGCGCCGAGGAGGCCGGCCCGTTGCGCCTCCTCCGCGTGCCGTTCGATCCGCTCGAGGCCGAGCCGGATGGCGCGCGCCCGCCCCGGGCTCACCCGTCGCGGCGCCGCCACCATGACGTCGGCCAGGCCCCCGAGGATCTCGGCCATCGCGCCCGTGGTGCGCTCGCCGAGCACGCGCCCTCGCATCACGAACTCCGCGGCGGCCAGGCCCTGCGGGAGCATGAAGGCCTGCAGCACGAGCCACACGGCCTCGGTCGCGAGCCGCTCGCCGTCCTCGGGCGCGCGGCGGCGCCCCCACGCGCGCGCCAGCGCCCAGCGCAGCCAGAGGCCGGCGAGCACGAGCAGGCGCGCCGTCGTCGATCGCTCGAGCCGCATCCCCATCGGGCGCAGCGCGCGCTCGAAGGCGGCCGTCCCCTCCTCGAGCCGGCCGATGCGGACGAGCACGTTGCCCTCGCGCAGCCGGGCGCGGAGCTCGGCGGGACGGTCACCCTCGCGGGAGTGCTCCTGTGCCGCGCGCGCGTGAGCCTCCGCGCCCCCGGCGTAGTCGCCGAGGTAGTCGCGGAGCTCGGCGATCCGCGTCCACGCACGCGCTCGGTCGGCGGGCTCGTCCGTGTGCGCGATGCGCCGCTCCCACAGGGCGCTCGCGCGCCCGAACGCCAGCTTGCGACCGGCGTCCTCCGCCGCGAGCTCGAGGTAGCGGCGCGTCCGCGGGAGGTCCTCGGCGATCTCGAAGTGGCGGGCGAGCGCCTCGAGCCGGCCCGGCCAGTCCGCGAAGCGCTCGTCCTCGAGGACGGCGCCGAGCGCGCGATGGGTCTCCACGCGCGCGTCGTGGTCGAGCCCGTCGTACGCCGCCTCGCGGAGCTTGTCGTGACGGAAGTCGAACCCCGGGTCGAGCCCGTCGCGTCCCGTGGTGTCGCGGCGAGCGCGCCGCAGCACCCCGCGATCGGTCAGCTCGTCGAGCGCGAGCTGGACTCGCTCTGGGCCGATCGAGGAGGCGCGTCCGAGGAGCCGCGCGCTCGACGCCCCGCCGGCCGCCGCCGCCAGCGACGCGAGGGCACGCCCATCCGGCGACAGCTCGGCCATGCGCTCCGCGAGGAGCGTGGCCAGCGAGGTCTCCGGCGCGGCCCCCCCCCCGCGCGCCCAGCGCTCCGCCTGGGTGGCGACGAGCAGCGCGTGGCCGCCCGTCTGCTCGTGCAGTCGCTCGATCGCCGCGGCGTCGACCGGGGCCCCGCCGGTCTTGTGCGCGACGAGCTCGGCGACCTCGTGCGCCCCGAGCGGCGGGAGCTCCAGCACCATCACCTCGCCGTCGCGCGACCGCTCGCGCAGCCAGCGCTCGAAGGGATGCGCGGGCGAGAGGTCCTCGACCCGGGCCGCGCAGGCGATGGCCAGCGGGAGCGGCCGGGCGGCGAGGAGCGCGTCGAGCAGCTCCAGGCTCTCGGCGTCGACCCACTGCAGATCGTCGATCGCGAAGAGGAGCGGCTCGAGCTCGGTCGCGCGCCGCACGAGCTCGATCACCGCGAGGATGGCGCGGCGCCGCGACTCGTGCGGATCCTGCGCCGCGTCCTCGGAGCGGGCGCGCGTCGCGCGCACCCCGCGCGGCACGGCGACCGCGATCACGGGGAACAGGCGCGCGGCCTCGAAGAGCTCGGGCGCGATGGACCGTCGGAACGGGATCGGCCAGCTCCGCAGCCGGAGCGCGAGCTGGTCCATCAGTCGATCGAAGGCGAGGAAGGGGACCGCCTCGCGCTCGTAGCAGCGTCCGCGCAGCACGCGGCGACCGCTCGCCGCGGCGCGCAGACAGAGCTGCTCGAGCAGCGCCGTCTTCCCTTCCCCGGAGCGGCCCCTAATCAACCCGACCCACGGGCCGTCGCCGCCGCGGCCCAGCGCGGCCTCGAGCGCCTCGAGCTCGCGTGCGCGGCCGACGAACACCTCGGGCCGATCGTCGGGCGAGTCCGCCGCGCGCGCGGGCTGCGCGACGTCCACGGCGCCCCGGATCTCGGCGAGGGTGGGGCGCGCCCTCGGGTCCTTGGCCAGCATGCGCGTGCACACCGCGGCCAGCGCGTCGGGGAGGCCCCCGATCACCTCCGCGAGCGGACGCGGCGCGCGCGCGCGGTGGGCCTCGAGCAGCTCGAGCGCGCGACCGCGGAACGGGGGCTCGCCGGCGAGCAGCTCGTAGAGCATCACGCCGAGCGAGTACACGTCGCTCGCGAGCCCGATCTCTCGGCCGGCCGCCTGTTCGGGGGACATGTACACGGCCGTACCGAGGAGCCCGCTCGCGCCCAGGTCCTCCTCGATCGCGCACGCGATCCCGAAGTCGGCGAGCTTCACCACGCCGTCGTCGGTCACGAGCACGTTGGCGGGCTTGAGGTCGCGGTGCGCGATGCCGCGCGCGTGGAGCGCCTCGAGCGCGTCGAGCACCTGCGGCAGGAGCGCGAGGAGCTGCGCGACGTCGCACGCCGGCGCCGGAGCGCCGGCGGCGAGCCGGACCTCGCCCGCGGCGACGCCCGCCCCGATCGGCGCGGTCTCGGCCTCCCCGCTCGGCTCCTCGCTCCGGTCCTCCCAGCGCACCGCGGCCGCGAGGTCCGTCCCGCGCACCCGCTCCATCGTGAAGAACCACTCGCCCGCGTCGCAGAAGAGATCGTGCAGGCGCACGAGGTGCGGGTGACGGAGCTCGGCCACGATGCGGAACTCCTGCTTGAAGCGTAGGAGCGCCGCCGGCCCGGCGTGCTCCGCGCGCATCACCTTGAGCGCGACCACCTCGCCCCGGACGTGGTCGTCCACCTCGAGCACCTCGCCCATCCCGCCGGCGCCCAGCGCCCCGCGCACGCGGAACCGCGCGCTCCCCGCGATCGCACCCCCCACGGGCTCCATGAATACCACGTCGCCGGGGCGCAAAGATCTCAGCCGCGCTCGCGGAGCGCGTCCGGATCGATCCCGGCCTCGGAGAACCACCGATAGAGCGTGTTGCGCGCCACGCCGAGCTCCTGCGACAGCGCGCGGACGTTGCCGGCGTGCGCGCGGAGGCGCTCGCGCAGCGCGTCGGGAGACGGTCGCGGGCGCGGCCCGCGCGCGGGCATCGCCGCGGGCGCGTCGGCTGGCTCGCGGTCCTCGCCCGTCGCGGCGAGCGCGCGGAGCGCCGGCGGCCCGAGCGTCAGCTCGTCGAGCTCCGCGGACTCCACCGCGGCCCGCTCGATCACGGCGGCGAGCTCGCGCACGTTGCGCGGCCAGTCGTGGCGCAGCAGCGCGAGCGCGAGCCTGCGCGCGATGGGCTTGTCCTCCGCGCCGAGCGCGCGCGCGAAGTGCAGCGCGAGAGGCACGACGTCCTCGCGCCGATCGCGGAGCGGGGGCACGTGCACGGTCCAGCGCGCGATCCGCGCGAAGAGATCCTCGCGGAACCGGCCCGCGCGCACGGCGGGCTCGAGCGGCACGTGCGTCGCGGCGACGAAGCGCGCCTCGGCGCGGAGCGCTCGGTCGCTGCCGACGGGGCGGTACTCGCGCTGCTCGAGCAGTCGCAGCAGCGCGACCTGCAGCGACGGAGGCGCGTCTCCGATCTCGTCGAGCAGGAGCGTCCCGCGCCCCGCGTGCGCGATCAGGCCGGGGCGTCGCTGCTCCGCGCCCGAGAACGCGCCGCGCTCGTGCCCGAAGAGCTCGCTCTGGAGGACGCCCTCGCCGAGCCCGCCGCAGTTGATCGCCACGAACGGCCCCTCGCGGCGCCCGCGCCGGTGCAGCTCCTCGGCGACCAGCTCCTTGCCGACGCCGGTCTCGCCCTGCACGAGCACGGTGAGGTCGCGCTCGGCGACGAGCTCGATCTGGTCGAGCAGCTCGCGCATCGCGTGGCCGACGCCGATCAGCGTCGCGTGGCGCGGCGGGTCGAGCTCGAGCGGGCCGCGGTGCGCGAGCAACATCACCCGCCCGATCCGCACGACCGCTCCGTCCCGCAGCTCCGCCGACTGGACGCGCGCACCGTCGAGCTCGGTGCCGTTGCGGCTGCCGAGATCCACGAGGCGCAGCGCGTCGCCGACGCGCTCGACCCGCGCGTGCTCGCGCGAGAGCCGATCGTCGTCCAGCGCACCGGCGCCGAGCGCCCGTGAGCCGCGCCCCAGCACCGCGTGCGCGCCCGGCGCGAAGGCCATCCGCCGCCCGAGCAGCGCGGGCGAGGGGTGCAGCACCACCGTGAGCACCGGCACCGATCGCGCGTCGCCGCCGAGCTCGTCGCTCTCCGTCGCGGTGATCCCCGGCGAGGTCTCCGTCACCCGGCCAGCATACCGGGTCCTCCTCGCGCGGCGGCGCATTCCCCGCCCGCTCCGCGGAGCATGTCCCGCGCATGTCCCATCGGTCCGCGCGGCGGCCCGCGCACCCTCGATCGGCGCGCCGCCGCGCGGGCACGCGTCGTGCTGGGCGTGGCCGGGAAAAGGAGAGCCGAACATGCGAACCAACCAGAGCCGACCCGAGACCTCCGAGCGACCGATCCTGACCGCGATGCGCCTGCGCACGGGCCTGCGCGCGGGGATCGTGATCATGGACACCACGGCGGGCGTGCACTGGCCCGGCGGCGCCAGCGGGACCCTCTCCCCCGGAGGTGGACAGGGCGGGCCGCTCGGCGGCTGACGGGGCCTCAAGGCGCCACGATCGCCGCGCGCACCGCCTCGAACCGCTCGTTCGGGACGGTGAGCGTCAAGTTGTAGTGCGCGATACGCCAGCGCTCGCCGTCCCAGCGGAGCACCCCGCTCCCGCGGCAGGGCCCGAGGCGCGCGGTCTCGAGGTCCTCGTCGAACCACGCGAGCCTTCCCTCGACGATCACCGCGCGCCGGATCGCGCGAAAGGCCCAGCCGCGGCCTGCCTCGAAGTGGGGGTGCGCGTACGCGCGGAACGCGGTCACGTCCCAGCGCTCCGTCGCGTCGGTGCCGAGGAACACCGCGTCGTCGGTGAAGTGGCCGAAGTAGCGCGCCTCGTCCGAGGCCGCGGCCGCCGCGTGCCAGTCGTCGAGGACCGCCGCGATCGCGTCCTCGGCTCCGTCGGGCGCCGCGACGACCTGCGGGGCGCCGCACGCCGCGCAGAGCAGGCCGATCGCGCTCGAGGCTCGTGCCGTCATCGCGGCGAGCCTACTCCAGCCGGCGGACCTCCGGCACAATGTCCCCATGACGCACCGGGACGACCTTCTGGCCATGCGGGCGCGCCTCCAGGCGCTCGAGCACGAGATCGACGATGTCCGGGCGGAGAACGACCTCCTCCGCGACGCGCACACCCAACGGGCCCTCGAGGCCGAGACGCTGCGGCGCGCGCTCGCCGCGGCGCGCGCGGCTCCCGACGACGCACGCTTCGAGCACGAGCCGGAGCGCGACGACGGCGAGCCCTGGCCCGAGGACGACCTCGCCTCGAGCGAGCTCCCCGCGGAGGCGGGCGCGCGCCGCCTCGATCGTGCGCTGCCGGCGGCCGCGCTCGCCGCGGGCCTCGTCCTCATGGGCACGATGACCCTCGCGGGCCTCGGGACGCTGCGCCTGGCGCGCGCGCGGGCCGTCGCGCCGCCGCCGCTCTCGCTCGTCACGCCGCTGAGCCGGCCGGGGTCGGTCCTCTCGGCCGAGGGCGTCCCGGGGCTCCGGCCCGGCGACGCGTGCATGGTGCGGCGCGAGCCGGTGCAGGCGGGGCGCTTCGACTGCCGCGTCGTCGTGGAGTGCGGCGGCCACCTGCTCTACGGCGCCGACGAGAACAGCGGCTACGCGCAGTGCGGCGGGCGCGAGTGGGTCCAGGACCCCGACGTGACCGCCGACGACGGGGACCCTCGGATGATCCTCGACGTCGCGCTCGACGTCGTGACCGTCGAGGATCGGGCCGGGCTCGATCCGTGGCGCGTCCGGATTCGGATCTGAGTCTCGGGGGGGGGGGCGCGCCCCCACCCCCCCC
>JAYRVK010000419.1:0-7300 GCA_041918555.1 Sandaracinaceae bacterium | reverse complement strand
TGGCGCGCGAGGTAGCCGACCTCCTCGACGAAGAGCGCGGACAGCCGGCGCTCGCTCCCCTCGCGCAGAGCCTCGACGAGCGCGGGCAGCATGCGGCGCGCCTGGTCCTCGCCGCCGGTCGCGGCCATCGCGACGGGCTCGCCGGCGAGCGCGAGCTCGGTCGGCGGCGGCGTGTGCGGGAGGGGATCGCGATCGGTCGCGGGCAGCGGCGCGCGCGCCGCGGGCGAGGGAGCCTCCGCGGCGGGGCTCGCCGCGCCGCACGCGCCGAGGAGCGCCGCGATCGCGGCCGCGCGCGCGCCGCGGATCAAAGCGCCTGGATCGTCACGTCGAGGTTGCGGTCGACCATCAGGATCGACGAGGCCTCGAGCTCCGTGAAGTCCGCGGGGACCTTGCTCCCGTCGCTGCACAGGAGCACGTAGCGGAACGTGCCCGCGCCCTTCGCGGGGCCGTTCGTGTGCTGCTTGTAGAACAGGTGCCCCCCGCGCCGGAGCGCGTAGAGCTCGCGGCCGTTGGTGAGCATCAGGTTGAGCGTCGGCTCGGGCGCGCCGACCTCGGCGCAGAAGCGATCGAGGAGCGCGACCGTCGAGCGGATCGCGCCGAGCACCGTGCGCGGATCCGCGTCGGACCGATCGAGCTGGCCCGCGTCGTGGAGGAACGAGAGGAGCACCGCGAACGCGTGCTCGGAGTCGGTCGAGCCGCGGATCGCGCGCTGCAGGAAGTCGGGGAGCGACTCGATCAGCCGCGGGCGGATCGCGTCGAAGCCGTGGATCGTCCCGTTGTGCGCGAAGAGCCACGACCGCATCCGGAACGGGTGCGTGTTGTCCGCGCGGAAGTCGCCCACCGTCGCCTGGCGGAAGTGGATCAGGACCGCGTCCGACTGCACGCCGCGCGCGACGCTCTCCCAGTCGATGGGGCCCTCGCCGAGGCGGGGCCGCTTCTTGTGGAGGACCTCGCCGCCTTGGTAGAAGCCGATGCCCCACGCGTCGGGCTTGAAGCCGGGCGGCGGGGCGATCGCCTCGTGCTCCTCGTCGAGCACGTCCCCGAGGCGATCCCGGCGGTTTGCCATGTAGCCGATTAGCCGTCCCATCGCGTGCCTTCCCTCGTGCTCAGTGCGTCCGTGCTCGGTGCATCACGATCGTCCCCGTGCTCGCGCAGCATGCGCTGCGTCCGCGCGGCGGCGCGCCGATCGCCGTGCGCCACCGCGGCCCGTACGATCCACACCGCCACGAGCGCGCCCACGAGGAGCGCGATCGGGGCGGTGAAGTCGAGATCCAGGTGAGCCACGCGCGTCGAGCCTACTCTCTAGACGTGATCCCTTCCGTGGGGTTCTGCAAGCGCGCGGCGATCTTCGTCACCCTGGCGATGCTCGGCCTCGCGCCGCGCGCGCACGCCGCGACGCCCGAGCGGTACGTCGTGCGCGCGTCGATCGAGCGCGACGCGGGGCGCGCGCGCGGGCACCTCGAGGTGGTGGTGCGGCTCGAGCCCGGCGAGGATCGCGTGCGCCTCTGGCTCTATCCCGATCGGCTCGCGGTGCCTCCCTCGACGATGGAGGAGCGGAGCGGGCGCTGGATCTATCCCGGCGAGATCGATCGCGGCGGCATCACGGTCGAGGGTCTCTCGCTCGACGGCGCGCCGGTCGAGGGGTCGCGCGAGGAGCACCCCGTCGGCGCCGACCGCGGTCGGGACTTCGCGGGGAGCGATCTCGTCGTGCCGGTGCCGCCCGGCCCGCGGACCGTGACGATCGCGCTCGACTTCGCGCTCGCGGTGCCCGGGCGCTTCGGGCGGCTCGGGCGCGACGACGGGCGGCTGTCCCTCGCCGCGCCGTGGTACCCGCTCGTCGTCGGGGCGGACGACGCGTTCGCGTTCGACGCGCCGCACGAGGTCGAGGTGCGGCTCGACGACGGCGCGCTCGCGATCGGCGACGCGCGCTTCGCGCGGCACGGCCGGGTCACGCGGGAGGGCCCCTACGTGCCGGTGCTCGCCGCGCCCGCGCTCCACGACGCCTCGGTGGACGTCGACGGAGTGCAAGTCGTCTTGCGCTCGTCGACGCGGCTCTACGTGCCGCCGCCGCCCTCCGTGCGGGGCGCGGAGGGGCTGATCGATCTGGCGCGCGTCGACGTGGTCGCGCACGTCCGCGACGTGGCGCGGCAGGCGATCGCGACCGCGCGCGCGCTCGACCTCGCGGTGCCCGCGCGGATCGTGCTGACGGAGATGCCCTCGCGGACCGAGCTCGCGGCGACCGCGCCGGGGGTCGTCCTCTACTCGGACCGCGTGTTCCAGATCTTCCCCCTCGACCAGACCCTCGACTTCCACCGCCGGGTCCTGCGCCGCGCGCTCTTCGCGCACCTCGCGGCGCCGCTCGCCGCGATCGACGCGCCCGCCGATCGCGGCTGGGCCACGGACCTGCGCGCGGTCGCGCTCGTGGACCTCGACGAGGCGCGGCGCCGGCGCGGCACCCAGAGCCCGCAGGAGCTCCTCGGGATCCTCTCGTTCCACCCGGCGGTCGACCAGCTCCTCTACGCGCCGCAGGTCGCCTTCGAGGACGCGTACTTCGCGGGCATCGAGGAGCGCGACGTCTTCCGGGACGATCCCGTCCGCGCGCGGCGGCCGCTCTCGCGCGGGCGGAGGATCCTCGAGTCGGCGCGCGACGCGCTGAGCGAGGAGGCCCTCGGGCGCCTCGTGGCGATGCTCGTGCGCGGCCGCCGCTCCGCGCGCGACGCGGTGGCGCGCGCGGCCCCCGAGCGCGCGGACCGACTCGAGGGCTGGCTCGCCGCGACGGGCGCGCCCCTGAACTATCGCCTCGGCGCGGTCCGCTCGGAGGAGGTCGCGGACGGATGGCGTCACGTGATCGCGATCCACCGCGACGGCGCCGACCGCGCGGAGCCCGTCGAGGTGCGGGTCGACGACGACCGCGGCCACCACGTGATCGGCACGTGGGACGCGCCCGGCGCCACGGGCGAGGTCGTGGTCACGACGCCGGGCCGGCTCGCGGGGATCACGATCGATCCCCGGCATCGGCTCCCGCAGAGCCCGGCGATCGCGGACGGACACCCGCGCATCGACGACGCGACGGATCACCCGTGGCGCCCCCCGATCCTGCAGGGCTTCCTCTTCAACGTGCTCGTCACCGAGGGCGACTTCACGGGGCTGATCGACTTCGAGCTGCGGCGTCGCTACGACCTCGAGCACGGCGTCGGCCTGCGCGCCGAGCGCACGCGCGCGTTCACCGGCGGGCTGCTGCGCTACGAGCACGGCCTGGGCGACAAGGCCCACACCAACCGGCGCATCGGCCGGCTCGCGGTGGGGGTGAGCTTCGTGCGCCTGCACGAGTTCTTCGGCGACGCGGATCTCGGGGGCTGGCGCACGCAGCTCGAGCTCCACGGCAGCGTCAACACGGTTTCCTTCGCGCTCGACCCGCGCGAGGGCGTGTGGGGCGCCGCGTCGCTGACGGGCGGGCTCGCGGTGCGCGACGACGGGACCCTGGGCTGGACCTTCCGCGGCGGCGTGCGCGGGGGCGTCGCGCTCCCCGTCTCGCTCGTGAACACGCTCGTCCTCGTCGCGGGCGGCGGCTTCACCCTCGGCGACGCGCTCGCCTCGGAGCTCCAGGGCCTCGGCGGCAGCACGCGCCTGCGCGGCTTCGAGTCGGGTGAGATCCTCGGGCGCGGCGTGCTCTACGGCGTGATCGAGCACCGCTGGAGCGCCTTCCGCGACCTCGCGATCAACCTCGCGCACCTCGTGTGGATCCGCGAGCTCCAGCTCGCCCTCTTCGCGGGCGCCGGGGTCGTCTTCGATCGGACCGACGCGACCACCGGCCGCCACGACGACGCGGCGGGGGGCGCCGACGTCGGCGCCGGCGTGCGGATCCACTACGACTACGGCGGCGTCCAGCCCGGGGTCATCTCGCTCGACCTCGGGGTCCCCTTCACGCGCTTCCTCACCGCGCGCGAGGGCGACCCGGCGCGCAACCCCGTCGCGTTCTACGTGGGGTTCGACCAGTACTTCTAGCGGGCATCGCTGGCCGCACGCTGGTCTTCGCGGCATGCTCGGGCCTGGATCGCGGTCCCTCCGCGTCGAGCTCTCCGGGACGCCGTGCCCGGGGCCTCGCCGACCGCACGGCAGAGGAGCCCGCGCATGTCTCACGTCAGCCTCGACCCCTACGTCCTCTCCGAGCCCGACGGCACCGACCCTCGGATCACGATCCCCGTCAGCACGCCCCTCTCGCTCGTCTTCGTCGAGAGCCGGCGCCCGGGGATCTGCACCGTGAGGGGCGAGCCCCGCGAGGGCGCGCCGATCGCGCTCGAGACCGCGAAGAAGTACATCCGCGCGCACCGCACGCGGTTCGCGGAGCTCTACGCGCAGCTCGAGCACCGCCGCGCCGCGCGCTGAGTCATCACACGCCGACCAGCAGCACCCACGCGGTGCCCACCGCGGTCGTGAGCAGCGCGATCGGCGCGCCGACCTTGAGGTGCGCCCAGAACCCGAGGCCGCCGACGTCGCGGCCCGCCTCCGCGACGATGACGTTCGCGACCGACCCGAGGAGCGTGAGGTTCCCCGCGAACGTCGAGGCCATCGCGAGGAGGTGCCAGCCGAGCGCGGGCTCCGCGAGCGCGTCCATCGGCTCGCGCACCACGAGGATGAAGGGGACGTTCGAGACGACGTTGCTGCCGACGAGGAAGAACGCCGCGAGCGCCGCGCCGCCGCCCGGGCCCTGCGCGAGCTCCGCGAGGGACAAGCGCGCGAAGATCCACGCGGGCGCGCCGCTCGCCACGAACCCGGCGACCACCACGAAGAGGCTCGCGAAGAAGAGGAGCAGCGCCCAGTCGATGCGGGCCCAGAGCTGGCGCGCGTCGCGGCGGTGGACGATCAGTAGAATCGCAAACCCCGTTGCGGCGGTCCACGCGAGCGGGAGGCCGAACGAGAGCGCGACCGCGGTGCCCGCGATGACCGCGAGGGTCACGTGGTTCTTCCGGCCGAAGCGCGCGGGGGGAGGGCCCTCCTCGAGGCGCGCCGCGGCGAGCTGGCGGCGGTACGCGAGCATCAAGACCGCGTGGTTGATCGCGAGGCCCGCGATCGCGACCGGGGTCATGCGGAGCGCGAAGTCGAGGTAGGAGAGCTCGCCCAGGATGCCGCACAGCATGTTCTGCGGGTTGCCGACGAGGGTGGCCACGCTCCCGGTGTTCGCGCCGGTCGCGAGCGCGAGCAAGAAGGGCAGGGCGGGCAGCTTGTGGCGCTCGATCAGGCGCACGACGAGCGGCGCGCCCAGGACGCACACCGCGTCGTTCGTGACGAGCGCCCCGAGCGCGCCCGAGCCCCAGACGATCCCGCCGAGGAGGCGCGCGGGGCTGCGCGCGCGCGCCACGAGGTGCGGCTCGAGCTCCTCGAAGAAGCCGTCGACGGCGAGGAACGCGCCCATGCCCATCACGCCGAACAAGAGGAGCAGGGTCGCGCCGTCGATCGACGCGATCGCCGCCTCGGGGGTGAGCACGCCGAGCGCGACGCACGCGATCGCGCCCATGAGCGCGGCCGCGGGCCGATCGAGGCCGACGAGCTGGAGCCGGCGCGCGGCGATGAGCACGTACGTGATCGCGAAGACGACGACGCCGACGACGCTCATCCGAGGCGCTTGCTCAGGTAGACGCTGTTCGCGTCGACCGCGTACTCACCGAACGGCGCGCACGGCTCGAAGCCGAAGCGAGCGTAGAGGGCGCGCGCCGGCGCGAAGGCGGGCATCGCGCCCGTCTCGAGGCTCACCCGCGCGTATCCGCGGCGCGCCGCCTCGGCGAGGAGGTGCTCGAGCATCGCCGCGCCCACGCCCTCGCCGCGGTGCGCCTCGACGGTGCGCATCGACTTGACCTCACCGTGCCGCGGATCGAGCTCGCGGAGCGCGCCGCAGCCGACGAGCTCCTCGCCCCTCCACACCGACCAGAACGTGATGTCCGGCGCGCGCAGCGCCTCGAGGTCGAGCGCGTGCACGGACTGCGCGGGCGTGACCTCGTGCATGTGCGCGAGGTGCTCGCGCAACAGCGCGGCGATCGCGGGCCCGCGCAGGTCGTCCACGACGAAGGTGAGCGGAGGCATGGGGCGCGCGGCAGTCGTACCCGATGCGACGCGGGCGCGCGAGGCTCGACTCACGGCCGCGCGTTCAGCGCCCAGTCGTACTCGAAGTGCTCGAGCCGCGTCGACGGATCGCGGACGCGCGCCGCGGCCGCGCCCTCGAGCCGCGCGGCGATGAACGATCGCACGCCGTCCTGCCCCCCGAAGTCCGCCGCGAACCACTCGAAGAGCTGGCTCGCGCGCACGAGCGCGCCCTCGATGCGCGTCGTCGCGCGCACGAACGCCTCGCTCTGCGCCGCGAGCATCGCCTCGAGGTTCGCCGCCGTGTAGGGGACGCGCGCGAGCGGAGGGCAGCCCGCGCTCGCGCAGTTGAGCGCGAAGTGGATCCGCGGCTCCTGGAAGCCCGCGCGGATCACGTCGTTCTCGAGCTCGTTCAGCGTCCGCTCGACGCCCGCGACCCGGTAGCGCGCGCCGTCGAAGAAGCCCTCGCTCTGCATCACGCTCTCGAGCGGCCAGCGCGCGAGCACCGCGTGGATCACGAGCAAGTTGTACGCGTTGACGTAGAACGCGAGCTGGCCGTCGCGGCTGAAGCTCGAGAGATCGATCGCGCCGATCCGCTCGACGAGCTCGCGCAGCGAGGCCAGGCGGTCCGGGTCGGCGCGCATCGCCTCGTACCGGAACCCGCCGTCCTCGGTCGCGTAGAGGCCGAGGATCGCCTCGTAGAGGCCGATCGGGAACGCGCTCCTCGCGTCGTCGGGGCCGGGGTGCGGGTGGGGTGGCGTCGCCTCTCGCGCGCGCGGCTCGGGGGCCCGCGCCTCCTCGGCGCCGCGGCCGTCGTCCCGGGCCGGGCCGCACGACGCGAGCGCGAGGGCGAGGGCGAGCGCGGTTCTCCTCGTCGATCGCGTCACGGCGCTGGCATCATACGCCGCGGATGACGCAACGCGCCGTGGACGAGTCGGGCCGCACGCTCTCGCTCCTCGCCGCCACGGGCGTCGGCGTCGGCTCGATCGTCGGAGGCGGCATCCTCGTCCTCGCGGGCGTCGCGTTCGCGGCGACGGGGCCGAGCGCGATCCTCGCGTTCGTCGTGAACGGCGTGATCGCCGTCCTCACGGCGCTGAGCTTCGCGGAGATGGCCTCGGCGTTCCCAGAGTCGGGCGGCGCGTACGTGTTCGCGAAGAAGGTGCTCACCGTGCGCGCCGCGTTCGCGGTCGGCTGGGTGCTCTGGTTCGCGTACATCGTCGCGGGC
>JAYRVK010000418.1:0-7366 GCA_041918555.1 Sandaracinaceae bacterium | reverse complement strand
CGGCGTGGCGATCACCGCGCAGCCGGGGCCGGAGGTGATCGAGGAGGAGCTGGCGAACGTCGCGCGGAGCCTCGGCGGCCGGCGCATCGAGGACCTCATCGACGCGCCGCCGCTCACCGACCCGACGGCGCGCGTCGCGATCCGCCTGCTGATGGAGATCTTCCCCGCCGCCTTCCTCTCGGGGAGCGGCGCCCTGTTCCCCTACCTGGTGCTCAAGTCGGTCGACGTCTCGCTCCGCCACGGCACGAGCCCCGAGACCGCGTTCGCGTACGCCGCGTACGGGATGCTGCTCTGCGGCGTGCTCGGCGATCCGGCGCTCGGCCACCGCTACGGTCGGCTCGCCGTGCGCATGAACGACCAGCTCGCCGACATCGCGCTCAAGTCGCGCGTCATCTACGTGTACGCGATGTTCGTCCACCACTGGAGCGAGCACTGGTCGAGCATGACCCCGTGGTTCCTTCGCGGGATCGAGGCCGGCTACCAGTCGGGCGACCTCCTCTACCTCGCCTACAGCGCGCAGGACTGCATCATCTGGGACCCGACGCTCGACCTCGAGGTCGCCGAGCGCGAGCAGGAGAAGTACCTGCGCATCGTCGCCGACTGCGAGTACCAGGACTCGCTCGACTCGGGGACGCTGTTCCTCCAGATGCAACGTTGCTTCCTCGGTCGAACCGAGGGGCCGACGTCGCTCTCGGACGGCACGTTCGACGAGGCCGCGTGCCTCGCGGGCATGCGCGCGCGCGGCTTCATGACGGGCGTCGCCAACTACCACATCTACAAGGCCGAGGTGTGCTGGCTCCACGACGCGCTCGACGGCGCCCTCGAGCACGCCGCGGCGATGGACGCGCTGGTCGCGTCGGCGATGTCGCTCCCCCAGCTCGTGCGGTTCCGGATCGTGTCCTTCCTGGCGCGCGCGGCGAGCGTCTCCTCCGCGAGCGACGGCGCACGGGCGCGGCTCGAGGCCGACCTGGCGCAGATGACGGGGTGGGCCGCGCACTGCCCGGAGAACTTCGCGCACCTCCGCGACCTGATGCGCGCGGAGCTCGCGCGGCTCGACGGACGCATGGAGGCGGCGCTCGCCGAGTACGAGCGCGCGATCGCCGCGGCCCGCGCGCACGAGTTCCGCCGCGACGAGGCCATGGCCTCCGAGCGCGCCGGGGAGTACCTCGCGAGCCTCGGTCTCGAGCGCGCCGCGGAAGGGTACTTGCGGGCCGCGGCCTACCTCTACGACCGCTGGGGCGCGCACCGCAAGGTCGCGCTCCTGCGCGCGCGGCGCCCGGGGCTCGCCGCCGCGGCCACCGCGCCGGCGGCCACGCGCACGAGCGGATCGACCACGGGCTCGATGGACTCCGCGGCGCTCGACCTCGCGTCGGTGATGAAGGCCGCGCAGGCGATCTCGGGCGAGCTCGCGCTCGATCGGCTCCTCCGCACGACGATGCAGCTCGTGCTCGAGAGCGCCGGGGCACAGACCGCGTGCTTCGTGGTGCGGGAAGGGGACGAGCTCGTCATGCGCGCGCGCGTCGCCGTCGGCGGCGAGGTGAGCGCGCCGGCGAGCCCGGCGCGGATCACGCGAGAGGACCCGACGGTGCCCGCGTCCGTGATCAACGCGGTCCTGCGCACGGGGCAGCCGCTCGTGCTCCACGACGCGACGCAGCCCAGCCGCTTCGCCGGCGACCCGTACCTCGCGAGGCACGCGCCGCGCTCGGTGCTCTGCGTGCCGATGCAGCGCCAGGGCCGCTTCGACGGCGCGATCTACCTCGAGAACCACCTGGCCGCGGGGGCCTTCACCGAGGACCGGGTCGAGCTGATCCGGCTGCTCTCGTCGCAGGCCTCGATCTCGATGGAGAACGCGAAGCTCTACGAGGACCAGGCCCGCCTGATCCAGGCGCAGCAGCGCTTCGTGCCGAGCCAGTTCCTCGAGAGCCTCGGGCACCACGACATCGCGGCGGTCGGGCTCGGCGAGAGCGTCGCCCGCGAGATGAGCGTGATGTTCGCGGACCTGCGCGACTTCACCCCGCTCGCCGAGCGCCTCGGGCCGCGCGCGATGATCGAGCTCCTCAACCGCTACTTCAGCCGGGTCGGCGTCCCCATCGGCGAGGCCGGCGGCTTCATCGACAGCTACAACGGCGACGAGATCATGGCGCTCTTCGGCGTCGCGGCGGATCGCGCGGTCGGCGCGGGCGTCCGGATGTGCCACGCGCTCGACGCGTTCAACGCCGAGCTCGCCGCCGACGGAGGCCCGATCTTGAGGCTCGGGATCGGCCTCAACACGGGCCCGCTGGTGCTCGGGACGGTGGGCGGCCACGACCGTCTGAAGTGCGGCGTGGTCGGCGACACCGTCAACTTGGCTTCCCGGATCGAGCAGCTCACCAAGCGCTACGGGGCGCGCTTGCTGATCGGGGAGCGGACGCACGACGGCCTGCGCGACGAGTCCCGCCTCTCGCTCCGGCGAGTCGATCGCGTCGCGGTGAAGGGCAAGGCGCGCGCGGTCGTGCTCCACGAGGTCCTCGACGCGGAGCTCCCCGCGAGGCGGGCCGCGAAGGAGGCGACGCGTGCCGCGTGGGACGCGGCGACGGAGCGCTACCTCGCGCGCGACTTCGCGGGCGCCGCGCGCGCGTTCGCGGCGCTGGCGGGCGCGGACCCCGAGGACGCGGTGTTCCCGACCTTCGCGGAGCGCGCGACCCGCTACGCCCGAGAGGCGCCGCCGATCGACTGGGACGGTGTCGAGACGCTCACGTCGAAGTGAGCTCATGGCGAGGCCGCGATGTGGATCGGGAGGCTCGCCTCGCGGCCGCCGTACGCGCAGATGACCGTCGCGGCCTGGAGCGTCGAGGGATCGGTGGTGCCCAGCGTGAACACGTCGCAGGTCCGCTCGCGCGCGGTGACGCTCACCTCGCTCGGCGACCAGCTCCACGCACAGCAAGGGTCGAAGCGAGCGCGGTCCACTCCCTCGAACGTCGCCTCCACGCGCACGCCGTACTCGACGGCCTCGTCGACGAGCGCGCTGGCCGTCGCGCTCGGCGCGAGAGCGACGAGCCCCAGCGTGGTCGTGCCCGCGGGCGCGACGACGCGGAGCGCGCCCGACGTGCCGCTGCCGTCGCCCCGCAGCTCGAGGTACTCGGCGCTGGCCCCCGGCCCACCCCGGCCGATCATCGTGAACAGCAGCTCGGTCCTCCAATCGGACGGGGTGGCGACCTCGACGTTCGGGGTCGACTCGTACGTCACCCCGCCGAAGCCCCGGAGCTCGGCTCCGTCGCGATCCCGCACGCGCGCGAAGAGCTCGAGCCAGCGCTCGCCGAGCGCGAGCGGCGCCGAGCTCGCGTCGACGAGCTCGAGGCTCGCCGCGTCGCGGACCTCGACGAGGAACGCGTCGACCACCTCGCCGGCCTCGTCCTCGACCTCGACCCGGGCCGCGCCGACGGCGACGCCGGTGGCGACGAAGAGATCGTCGGCGATCGGCGACGCGACGAGCGTCAAGACGGATGTCTCTCTCGATCGGACCGTCAGCGGGGGCAGATCCTCGCGGTTGTCGATGCGGAGGTACGCGCGCGCGCCGGTGGCGAGGGGCCGATCGAGGGAGCACGCGTCGCTGCACTCGAGGGCGCCGTCGGTCCAGCCGAGGCGCACGACCCCTCGCTCCCCCCACGTCGCGCCCGAGCCCGCGCAGGCGGTCGCGAGGAGCGCCGCCGCCGCCGAGGTCGCGACGACGAAACGTGCTTGATTCGGAGGAGCTCGTCGAAGAGCCACGTGACGAGCGCCCTCGACGCGGAGTCGGGCCGCCGCAAGAAGCGTCGAGGGCTCGGGCGGCGACACACCTCACTCCGCCGCGGGCGCCGCCGGGTCCGCGGCCGGCTCCTCCTCGGGCTCCTCCACGATGGTCTGCGCGAGGACCTCGGCGACGAAGAACTTCAACACCGGCTTCACGCGGAGGATCTCCTCGTTCGTAGCCTGCGTTCGGGCCTCCTGGCGCTCCACGGCGAGCGAGATCGCGGCCCGCGCGCGCTCGATCGCCGCCTCGAGGGTCTCCATCTCGGCGTGCTTGCGCATCACCAGCTGCTGCGTCGCGGCCTCGTCCCGATCGATCTGCGCCGTGAGCGCCTTGATGGTGCCTGAGGCGGCCTTGGTGATCTTGAGGATGGGGACGTCGAACGCGGTGAACGCGGCCTCCACGACCTTGCGGTTCACCGCCTCCGGCGCGTCCGTCGGCAACGACTTGAGCAGCTCCTGCGCTCGACCGACCGTCGCGCGCTGGTCGGCGTTGATGCCGGCGGCCTCGAGCACGGCGACGAAGTCGACCGTCTCCGCGCCGGCCTCGTCCTCCTCGCTCGTCCCGCTCTCCTCCGGACCGGCCGCGAGGAGGAGCGGCTCCGGCGGCGGTCTCGACCCGAACAGATCTCGAAAAAGAGTTGCGATGCTCATGCGGCCCCCCGCGTTCATCGTACTCCATCGCGGGGCCGCGCTGCTCGGTGCTGGTCGCGGGCGCGGCGCGAGCCCGTGCCGTCGAGGAGACGGCGCTTTCCGTCAGGGACAGCAAGACGGATTGCACGCGACGGTCCGCACCGGCGGCGTCGCGCACGGCGGGTCGCCGCAGTCCGGGGCGGTCATCCCGGCGTTCAGATCGCTGCGGCACTCCGAGCCGGCCGCGTAGCAGCCCTCGCAGTCCGGCGCGTCCTCCGTCTCGGTCGTCAGCGTCTCGGACGTGCCGTCGTCCTAGGGCTCTTCGGCCTCCGGGCTGGCGCCGCCGCACGCGATGGCGAGCACCACCCACGCGACCCTCGAGATCCTTCGGAGCATCTCACCTCCCATTCCATGAGACGAGCGCACCGCGTCGACGGTCCACTCCCTCACGGTGGCGGCACCTCGAGGGTGATCTCGAGGTCGCCGAACCGAGCGACGAGCCGGGCCGCGATGGCGGCGATCCCGCTCCGCGGCGGCGGGACCGCCGAGACGGTCAGGGTCCCGGAGTCGGCGCAGCGGGTCGTCGGGCACGCGAAGGTGGCCGCGTCGCTCGTCCACGCGATGCACGCGCTGGCGCGCGTCGGGTCGTCGGGACGAACCTCGACGAGGAGCCGGGGCATGACGCCGATGTTCTCGAACGCGGCCCACAGCGAGAGCGTGTCGTCGGTGCGGTCGGCCCCCGCCGAGAGCGCCGCACGCGCGCCAGCCGTCCCCTCAGAGGCACGCCTCGTCGTCGGGCGGCGGGTCCGCGCAGCCGCTCGAGGGCTCCCCGCGTCGGCGCGCGTCGAGGGGCCGGCGTCGACAAGAGGGCTTGCGGCATCCACTGCGGGGACGCTCCGGAGGCAGCCTCCGAGGAGCGCGCAGAGCGCGAGGAGCGATCGCGCGGCGTCGAGCGCTCGCGACCGACGCCCTTGTCTCTGCGGTCGCGGCCCGAGTAGGCTCGACGGCGTGAGGAAGGTGGGGGGCCTCGCGGTCGGGTTCGTCTTCTGCGTGTTCATGGGGATCACCGCGGTCTCGATGGGCCTCGGCGCCGCGTACCCGCCGATCAATCGTGTCGCAGGTCCGCTCGTGTGCCCCGACGGCGAGATGGAGTTCGAGCAGCGGACGCGCAATCCGCTCCCCGGCCGGACCTATCTCAGCGCGCACGCGACGTGCGTCGACTCTCGGACCGGCGCGCGCGAGGAGCTCGGCCAGTTCCCGATGAGCCTGTACTCGGGGCTCTGCTACGGGACCGGGATGTTCGTCCTCTTGGCGATCCCGATCCTGCTGAGGCGAAGCGGTTCGTCGGGCCCGCCTCCGCATCGCGCCTAGCCCCCGGCAATCGCGGTAAATCGTTGCGCCACGCGGGCCTTCGGGGGAACCTCCGCCCGTGCCGGCGAAGCTTCATCCGTGCCCGGGCCGAACGCCCCCGAGCGCCGTGATCGCATGACGCTCGGTCGAGCGACGCCGCGCCGCGGTACGGGGCGCGCGTGACCGAGAGCGAGACGCCGGACGGAGCGCCGTCGAGCGCGCCGAAGTCCGTCCGCCCCGAGGGGAAGCGGCGGCGCTTCTTCACCGCCCTCGGGCGGCTCGCCGTGTCGCGGCCCAAGACCGTGCTGCTCGCCTCGCTCGTCGTGCTCGTCGCGTCGGCGGCCTCGCTCGCCGGAGGCGGCTCGCTCAGCACGGGCGAGACGCGCGGCACCGAGTCGGACGTCGCGCGGCGCCTCGTCGACGCCGAGGTCTCGCTCCCCGGCCAGTCCTCGTTCGTGATCCTCTTCTCGAGCGAGGAGCTCACCACCGACGACCCCGCGTTCATGGAGGCGCTCACCGCGGCGCTCGCGCCGCTCCGCCGCGACCCGCACGTCGCGCGGATCATCGCGCCCGACGACGCGCCGCCTGCGATCGCCGATCAGCTGATGTCGCTCGACTACCAGCGCGCGCTCGTCGTGGTGACGATGCGCGAGCCCTACCAGGAGGCGATCCGCCTCTACCCGGCGCTTCGCGCGAAGTTGCGGCCCGGGACCCTCGACGCGACCTTCACGGGCCACCTCGCGTTCCGCAGCGACCTCGACGAGACCCTCGCCGAGGACCTCGTGGTCGCCGAGGCCATCAGCATCCCGCTCGCGCTCCTCGTCCTGCTCTTCGTGTTCCGCACGCTCGCGTCCTCGATCGTGCCCGTGGGCGTCGGCGGGCTCGCCGTCGTGTGCGGGGTCGCGTGCATCCTGCTCTTGTCCTGGGTCACCGACATCCCCGCGTACGCGATCAACGTCGTGTCGCTGATCGGCCTGGGGGTGGCCATCGACTACTCCCTCTTCATCGTGAGCCGCTATCGCGACGCTCTCGCCGAGGGGAAGAGCTACGACGCCGCGCTCGTGCACGCCGTCACCACGGCCGGCCGCGCGGTCGCGTTCTCGGGGCTCGCGGTCGGGGTGGGGCTCTCCGGGCTCCTGTTCTTCCAGGGCTCGTTCCTGGCGGGGATGGGCATCGGCGGCGCGATCGTGGTGCTCCTCGCGGTGGTGTTCGCGCTCACGTTCCTGCCGGCGCTCCTGAAGCTGATGGGGCCGCGGATCCACGCGGGGCGCGTCCCCTTCGCGCCCCGCGAGACGGACAGCGGGATCTGGCGCCGCCTCTCGCAGTGGGTGATGCGGCGGCCGGTGCTCGTGCTCCTCCCCACGCTCGCGTTCGTGGTCGCGCTCGGCGCGCCGTTCCGGCACCTGCGCATGGGCCAGGCCGACATCACGGTGCTCCCGCGCGACAGCGAGGCGCGCGTCGGCTGGGACCTCGTGGCGCGCGACTTCCCGGATCAGGCCGCGAACCGCCTCCTCGTGGTCGCGCGGTTCCCCTCGACGCCCGTGCTCACACGCGCGCGCGCGGTCGCGCTCTACGACCTGAGCCAGCGCATCCGCGCGCTGCCGCACGTCACCGACGT
>JAYRVK010000417.1:0-3327 GCA_041918555.1 Sandaracinaceae bacterium | reverse complement strand
GGGCCGGCCTCGGGGCGGCACACCGTCGTGCGCGGCTCGAGCGCGTCGGCGGGACACGCGACGTTGGTCCCGTCGCAGTGCTCGGGCACGTCGCAGACCCCGTGCAGCGCGCGGCAGAGCGTGGTGGCCGGCTCGCGCGCGTCGGCCGGGCAGAGCGCCATGGTCCCCGTGCACGTCTCCTCGACGTCGCAGACGTCGGCCTCGGCGCGGCACGACGTCCCGGCGGCGCGGAACCCGTCCGCGGGACACGCCGCGGCCGAGCCCGTGCAGCGCTCGACGACGTCGCAGTTCGAGCCGGTCGCCTCGGCCCGGCAGACCGTGCTCGACGAGCGGAACCCGTCGGCGGGGCAGGCGGTCGTGGTGCCGTTGCAGACCTCCGCGACGTCGCAGTTGGTGCCGGCCGCCTCGGCGCGGCACACCGTGCCCATCGTCGCCACCCGCGGCTGGCAGGTGCCGGTCGCGTTGCACTGGTCCGCGACGTCGCACGCGCCGGACAGGGCCGGCCCGCAGGTCGAGCCCGTGGTCTTGTAGAGGCAGGTCCCGGTGCAGCACACCGACGCCGTGCCGTTCGCCGCGCCGAGATCGCACTGCTCGCCCTGGCTCACGTCGACGACGCCGTTGCCGCACGCGAACGAGCACCCGGTGCCCGAGCTGCGCCCGTTGCCGATGTAGCCCGCGGGGCAGGTGCAGCTGAAGCCGCCCGTCGTGTTGTTGCAGGTCGCGAGCGCGACGCAGTCGTCGGTGTTCTGCGTGCACTCGTTGATGTCGACGCACGCCGAGCCGCTCCACCGGTAGCCCGCGGAGCAGCCGCAGGTGCTCGGCCCGGAGAGGGACTCCGCGGGATCGTTCGAGCACGTCCCGACCGAGCCCGACCGGTTGCAGCGCTGGCAGGGCCCGCCGCACGCGCCGTTGCAGCACACTCCGTCGACGCAGTTCCCGCTCGTGCACTGGGTGCCGCCGCTGCAGGAGGTGCCGTTCGGGCGACGCGCGACGACCACGCTGCCGGTGATCGCCGAGCTGCGAGGCGTGTCGCCGGTCGAGCCGTCGCCGGACAGGTAGTTGCCGTTGACGGCGTTCGCCCAGAGCGTCCAGCTCACCGTCGTCGGCGAGCTCGGCGCGGTCCACGAGATCGTCCAGGTCCACGTGGTGCCGCTCGTCTTGCTCGTGTTCGGCGTGCTGTGCGTGAGCTCCGTGGCGGAGTGATAGGTGATGCCGGCCGGCGGAGTCGAGTCGAACGAGCCGCCGTTCGTGGTGAGCCAGAACCCACCCCAGATCATGCTGGCGGAGGAGTTCGTGACCCGGATCGTCCAGGTGACGGTCTGGCCGACGTAGACCGTCGGGACGGTGACGCTGCCGCCCGTCGACGTGGAGCCGGCGCCGTGGCACCCGGTGCACGCGCTCGTCTCGCCGCTCGGATACGCGCCGCCCGACGCGGGGATCGCGGTCAGGATCGCGAACAGGAACAGCCCGAGCGACCCGCTCCGGAACGACGCACCACGCATCCCGCACACTCCCCGGGGCGCTTCGCGCCCCCCGCTCGATGCACTCGAGCTCCGCCAGATCCAGGTCCCACGATCGAAGGCGAGGTCGGTCCCCGTGTCAATGGCCGGCCCCGCACTCGCGCAGGAGCGCGGCCGACACGTCCGCGATCGTTCGAGGGGTGCCGTCGGCCGCGTTCCGCGGGTCGACGCCGGAGCGGCGGACGAGGTCGGCGACGGCGATCGCCCGCTCGCGATCGAGGAAGGGGTGCCGCACCCCGAGCGGCCCGCGCGGCTCGATCTCCTGCTCGTGAGGCGCGGGCTGGAGCACCGCGAGGAGCTCGCGCGCGGGGAGATCCCAGCCGACGGCCTGCGCGAGCGCGAGGTAGCCCGCCCCCCCCCACGGCTCCGCGCGCGGCGCGTCGAGCACGGCGCGCAGCAGCGGGGCGTCCTCGGGCGCGCGCGTCGCGTCGACCCAGGCCGCGTGCGCCTCGAGGAGATCGAAGAGCTCGCGCATCGCGACGGTGGGGCCGAGCCACTCGCGCTGCCCGGGCCCGGACGTCGACGTGGTACCGCCGCGCACGAGCGCGCGCCCGGCCTCGTCGATCAGGCGCACGGAGAACGGCCCGTGGATCGCGCCGATCCGCGGCCCGATCACGGTGCGCGTCCGCGGAGGCCTCGGCAGCTCGACCTCTCGCAGCCTCGCGACCAGGGCGGCCCGCAGCGAGGGGATCGCGCGGTCCACCGCGGCGCGCGGGATCGTGCCGGTGAAGCGCGTGAAGCTCCCCGCGGTCGCGGTGGTCCAGGTCATCTCGTCGGCGGCGATCGTGGGGAGGTGCATGCGGATCGCGCGCACCGCGACGTCGCCCTCCGCGCCGCGCTCGAGGCGCGCGACCGTGAAGGTGCTCGAGACCATGTAGTCGACCTGGTGCACGAGCTCGAGCGCGCGGATCTCGGCGCCTAGAGGATCGCAATCGAAGCTGACGTCGACGCGGCTCGGCGAGGTCGAGCGGTGGTACTCCCGCTCGAGCATCGCCTGCATCGCGCGCTCGCCCGCCGCGTTGTCGGCGCACGTCGCGGGGGCGGGCGGCGGCTCGGCCGGCGCGGGCGCCGGGGGTGGGTCGACGAGCCCCGCGCAGCGGGCCGACGCGGGCTCGGGCGGCGCGACCGTCGCCTCGGCGCACGAGGCCGTGGGAGCCTCCGGCTCCGCCGCCGGCGGACACGGTGCGCCGCCGCACGACATGGAGAGCACGAACCCCGCGACGACCCCCACGCGCATGACGGGCGGGGTTAGCACGGTCGGGCGGACCGATCCGCCGAAAGATGGGAAGACGAGAAGGAGTGAAGGGAACGTTCGCGCCCGCGAAGCGGGCGCACCCTTCTACACTTCCCGACTTCCGATCTTTCGGCGCCACGCCGAGTCCGCGGGCGGTCAACGAAGCCCGTGGCGGCGCAGCAAGTCGTTGAGGTGGCTGCCGTTCATGCCGGCGATCCGCGAGGCCTGCGACACGTTCCCCTCCGCGCGCTCGAGGAGGCGCGCGAGGTAGCGCGCCTCGAGCTCGTGCAAGAGCGCGCCGCGCGCGTCGGCGTAGGGGCGCTCGAGGTGCGCGGCGATCGCGTCGCCGGGCGCCGCCGTCGTGCCCTCGGCGAGCTCGGGCGCTCGCCGTTCGCGAGCGCCACGTCGTCCACGGCCCATCGTGCCCGGGCCGACGTGGTAGGGATCCACGCCATGAGCGCACCGAGAGAGGTCCGCGCGCCGCGCGGCAAGGATCTCAGCTGCAAGGGCTGGCTCCAGGAGGCCGCCCTCCGGATGCTGATGAACAACCTCGACCCCGACGTGGCCGAGCGC
>JAYRVK010000416.1:0-2128 GCA_041918555.1 Sandaracinaceae bacterium | reverse complement strand
TCGAGCCTCGGCAATCCCGCGCTCCAGCCGCAGACCGCGAACACCGTCGAGGCGCAGATCGGGATCCGCCCGATGGAGGGCTTCCACGCCTCCATCGTGGGCTTCTCGACGTGGGTCGACGACATGGTGCTCTTCCTCGTGGAGGACGGCCGCATGGTCGGGCGCAACGCCGACGTCGAGGTGCAGGGGCTCGAGGCGTCGGTGCGCTTCACCGGCGATCGCGTGGTGAGCTTCTTCGCGAACGGGAGCTTCCTCTTGCGGAGCGAGGTGCGCCCACAGCAGCGGCGCGACGAGACCGACTTCCAGTGGGAGCTCTCGCCCTTCAACCGCGCGGTCCCCGTCGGCCGCTACCCCGACGTCATGGTGAGCGGCGGCCTCAACCTCGCGTTCGAAGAGGCGCACCTCAACGCGAACCTCTCGCTCTCGTTCATCGGCCCGCGCCGCGCGTCGCTCGTGAACAACCAGCTCTACAACCGCGACCTCGCGCAGACCTACGAGCTGCCCGCGTACTTCCTCGGCGACCTGACGATCTCGACGATCGGGCTGCGGCCCTTCGCGGATCGCGAGACGGTGATCAGCCTCAGCCTCCGCGGCGTGCCGGGCGGCTTCGTCGAGCCCGGCGGCGGGGGCATCGACGTGCCGGGCCTCGGCACGCGCGTGCACCTGCGGCTCTCGCAGGAGCTGTAGACGGCCAATACACGCGGCCCGAAACCCGTTCCGGGTTTCGAGCGCGCGTGTCCTAGCCTCTTCTCCGGAGGGTCTGTTCCAGACCCTCCCCCCAATCGGGCCCGATGGGGCCCCCCGATCCGAGACGTACCTCGGTCCCGCCGTTCGCTCGGGCTCGGCTTGCGCCGAACCCGGATCGAACCTCGGGCCCGGGGTACTAGGGCCGCGGGCGGACCCAGCCGCTCGAGGCGCGCGCGAGGATCGCCGCGCGCGCGAGCTCGTCCGCGCGCTCGTTGAGCGCGTGGCCCGCGTGGCCCGGCACGTAGTGGAGCTCCACGTCCGCGAGCGCGGCGAGCGCGGCCTCGACCTCGCGGATGAGCTCCTGGTTCTTCTTGGCCTTCCAGCCCTTGGTCAGCACGCCGATCGAGTACTGGCTGTCGGTGTAGATGCGGATCGGCGCGTCGCGCTCGCGCAGCCTCTCGGCGGCGCGGAGGATCCCGGTGAGCTCGGCGATGTTGTTCGTCCCCTTGCCGAGGTACTCGCTGAGCTCCTCGCGCGCGTCGCCCTCGATCACGACCACGCCGAGCCCCGCGGGCCCGGGGTTCCCAGAGCACGCGCCGTCGGCGTAGACGACGATCTCGCCGTCCTCGTGCGCGCGCACCTTGGCGGTCGCCTTCTTCGGGAGCTTCTTCGTCGCGCCCGCCCTCGTCGCGGGCGCGGGCTCGGCGTCGTCGCACCACGCGTCCGGGTGGACCGTGGGGTCGTCGCTGGGCGAGAGGTTCTTGGTGGCGGCCTGGTACGCCTTGCCTGCGCCGCGCCGGTAGCGGATCTCCACTCGCCCGCCGTCGCTCTTCAGCGCGCCGCCTTCGTCGCACCGCGCCAGGACCATGGTCCCGCGCAGGATCATCTCTCGCCAGGGCATCGCCCGACCCCATAGCATCGCGCGGGTGCATCGGCCGCGCGCCGGCGCCAAGATCGGGGCGTGCGGGTCCGGGTCCAGTCGAGCTGGCGTACACGACTCTTGCTGTTGCTCGCCTTCGCGGCGGCCGGCCTGATCGCGTACCAGCGGGTGCAGACGCGGCTCGCCGAGGAGCGCCCGGCGCCCCCGCGCGAGCCCGCCGATCCCTCGCTCGTCGAGGTCGAGCTCGTCGACCCGTGAGGAGGATCAGGGGCTCGCGTCGAGCGCGGGCGGGGACCCCGCGTCCTCGCCCACCTCGGGCTCCGCGCCGGCGTCGGCCGGCGCCGCCTCTTCCTCCGCGGCTTCCTCCGCGGCTTCCTCCGCGGCGCGCCGGCGCAGCTCGCGCCAGAGCCCGAGGATCTCGTCGATCTGATCGTCGGTGAGCTCGAGGGCGATCACCACGTCCGCGCGCTGGGCCTCGACGCGCAGGCGCCGCAGCGCGGCGCCGATCACGCTGAAGCGCGCCATCGGGTCGCGGAGCTCGTCGTCGATGCGGGTCGCGAT
>JAYRVK010000415.1:0-7555 GCA_041918555.1 Sandaracinaceae bacterium | reverse complement strand
GCACGACCGACGCCTGCGATCTCGCCACGAACACGTGCTCGAACACGGCCGTGGCCGGTTGCTGCATCGCGGACGCCGAGTGCGACGACCTCGACGCGTGCACCACCGACACCTGCGACGCGGCGACGGCGATGTGCGCGAACGCCGCGATCACGGGGTGCTGTGTCGAGGACGCGGACTGCGTCGACACCGACATGTGCACGACCGACACCTGCGATCCGGCCACGTCGCTGTGCGTCAACGATCCGATCCCGGGCTGCGGCATGGCCGACGCTGGCGTCGACGCCGGTGACATGATGCTGGACGCGGGCGCGGGCACCGACTCGGGCCCGATGGGCACCGACTCCGGCAGCGGCACCGGCGACGGTGGCGCTCCGGGGATGGACGCCGGCACCGGCGAGATGGACGGCGGCTGCGGCTGCCGCACGACCGGTTCGTCGAGCGGCGCGCCGTTCGGGCTGGTCCTTCTCCTCGGCGTCGTCCTCGCCTGGCGCCGTCGGCGCTGAGCGACCGCATCGATCGCCGTCGTCTTCGGCCGGCGGCGATCGATGGCTCCCATGAGAGTCGCGACACTCGCACGCCTCCTCGCCATCGCGACGATGGCGCAGGGGGCGTTCGGGTGTGGCGCCGACCCGCTCGACTCCAGCGCGGCCGACGCAGGAGCGGACGCTTCTTCGCTGGAGGTCATCGACCGCGGTATCGGCCGGGCGGCGGCGGGCACGGGCCAGCGGATCAACGAGTGCGCGAGCGTCGAGGGAGGTGTGTTCGCCGATGTCTCCGAGTGTGTCGGCCTCGACGCGCTCCACACGATCTCGGACCTCAACTACTACGCGATCGGCCAGGCGTGGGGCGACTACGACGCCGACGGCTGGCTCGATCTCTACGTGACCGACGCCGACGGACCGAACCGCCTGTACCACAACCAGCGCGACGGCACGTTCCTCCCGGCGTGGCAGGACCTCCCGTCCACCGAGAGCGCCGGCGCGGTCTTCGTCGACTACGACAACGACGGATGGCAGGACCTCTACGTCCTCAACCGCGGTCCGAACGTGCTGTACCACAACGTCTCGGGGCGCTTCGTCGACGTGACGGAGGCCGCGGGCGTCGGCGACCCGGGACAGGGCCAGAGCGCGGCGTGGGCCGACTTCGACGCGGACGGTTGGCTCGATCTCTATGTCGTGAACTGGCTCCTGCTCGACCGCGAAGACCACCAGCTCGTTCACTCCGCGGACGCCCTCTACCACTCGAACGGAGACGGTACCTTCGAGGACGTGACCGCTCTCCTCGACCCGACCAAGATCACCGGCGCCGGGTTCGTCGCGAGCTGGACCGACTACGACGACGACGGAGACCTCGACCTCTACGTCGTCAACGACAAGGGCGGCCACGGATCGGCGACCACCACCGTCACGAACCACATGGTGCTCTTCCGTAACGACGGAGCGGGCTGCGGCGACGCAACTCGATTTGCCTGGTGCTTCACGGAGGTTTCGGAGGCTGCAGGCGCGGACCTACGAATGAGCGGGATGGGTCTCGCGCCCGGTGACTACGACGACGACGGGGACATCGACCTGTACGTCACCGACCAGCCCGGGCTCACGGCCTTGCTTCAGAACCAAGGAGACGGCTCGTTCGTCGACGTGGCGGAAGCGACCGGGGCGTGGGGCGACCCCGTCGACTTCGCGGTCGACTGGGGAACGGTCTTCGTCGACTACGACCACGACGGCTTGCTCGACCTCTACGTCGCGCGCGAAGGCTCCAATCTCCTGCTCCGGAACGCCGGCGGCTTCTTCGAGGACGCGAGCGTGGGCTCCGGTGCCAGCGAACCTGGCTACGGGATGGGGGTCGCCACCGCCGACTACGATCGCGACGGCAACATCGACCTCCTGCTCGGATACCGCGGCGAGGGCTATCGACTGCTCCGCAACACCGGCCGCGCGGGGACCGGCCGGCACTGGCTCACGGTGCGGCTGGTCGGCGGCGGTCCGGTGAACCGCGACGCGATCGGGACGCGCGTCATCGCGCATGCGACCGACGGCCGCTCGCTGACGCGCGAGGTGATCTGCGGCTCGAGCCTCGGTGCGGGGAGCGAGCTCGCGTCCCACTTCGGCCTCGGAGAAGCGCGCGTCGCGGAGCTCGAGATCCGCTGGCCCGACGGCCGCGTCGATCGGCACCCCTCGGTCCCGGTCGACCGCGAGGTCACGTACTCGTACTGAGGGCGAGGGAGCAAGCGCGTACGCCGGTCAGTCCCGGCGCGCGCCCGCGGCGATCCACGCGCGGATGGCCTCGATCGACTCCGCGTCGATCCGCGAGCCGCCCATCGGCATGCGCAAGCCGCACGCCTCGCCCGTGAGCTTGCCGACGAGGAGCGACGCGCCGGGATCGCCGGGCACGATCAGCGCCCCGCCCTCGGGGCCGCACCGCACGCCTGCGGCGGGCGCATCCACCAACGCCGCGAGGCTCTCCGCCTCGCCGCGCAGATCGAGCGCGCCCTCTCGAGCGGCGCCGTGGCAGCCCGCGCTGGCGCAGCGCGGGACGATCATCCGCGCGTAGATGTCGGACCAGCGCGGCGCGAGCGGCTCGACGGGGAGGCGCTCCTCGATCCAGCCGAGCTCCCCCGCTCCGGGCTGCGCGTCGGTGCGCTCCACGATCGGGAGGCCCGCCGCGAGCCAGTTCCGCAGGGTCTCGCGGCCCTCCGAGGTCTCGAGGCCCGCGAGCGGCGTGCCGTCCGCGCGCGCGTAGCGGGGCGCGCCGTCCGCGACGAGGTCGCCCGCGGCGCCGGAGATGGGCATCGCGCCCGAGGAGACCGCCTCCCAGATCAGGTAGCGGTGCGAGAACGCGCGCTCGAGGTCGGCCGTGAGGCGCGGGCGCTCGACCTCGTCGGCGACGCGTAGGTCGTAGTCGAGCCCGGAGGGCGCGCCGAAGCGCTCCTCGGTCGCCGCGCCGTGGCAGAAGGCGCCGTAGCCGCACGACCCGATGACGAGGGCCTGGCCCGCATACGCGGGGGTGCCGGCCTCGTCGTAGACGAGCTCGCGCGCGGCCACGAGGTCCGCGGGCCCGAGCTCCGCGCCGCAGCCCGCGAGGAGCACTGCAAGGTACGTTGCGGTCTTCATCGCTCGACCCCCGGCATCACGAAGATCAAGTCCGCGCCGACGTAGGTCTGCTCGTCCAGCGCGCCGTCGGCGAGGAGCAGGTCGCCCGGCGCCGGGCGGAGCTCCGTGATCCAGCGGACGTGCTCCGCGCGGACGCGGGCCGCCACCCAGCGGTGGAAGCGCCAGCGCACCTCTAGCGCGAGATCGAGGCCCGTGGTGAACGAGCGCGGGAACCACTCCGGGTGGGCGAGCGGGCCGCTCTCGAGGACGCCGCGCCAGCCGCCGCCGCCCTGGATCGAGAAGCCCTCCGGCAGCGCGACCCGCACCGCGAGCGCCGGCCGGACGAAGCGGTAGCGGACCGACGGAAACGGCGCGCGCGCGCTCGAGGGCGTGGTCGGCCCCGGCGGCTCGACGCGGAAGCGCGCCTCGCCGTACGCCAGCTCGGCCTCGAGCTCGATCGGCGCGAACGCGATGCGGTACGACGCGCCGACCGCGAGGTCGTCGACCGTGGACGCGTAGCTCGCGCGCGCCTCGCCCTGGCCCGACTCGGAGGAGACGCCCAGGACGCCCCGCGCGCGGCCGACCACGCCGAGCCCCGCCCACGGCTCCGCGCGGGCGTGGCGGAGCGGGAGCCACGTCAACGAGGCTTGCAATGCGGGAGCGACGTCGAGGCGGTACGCGCCGAGCGCGTCGGCCGCGTCGCCCGAGAACGTCAGGTGCCGCGCCGCGCTCGATGCGCCGACCGCGAGCTCGAGGGCCTCGGACTGCGCCGCCGCGGGCGCGGCGAGGGCGAGCCCCGCGAGCACGAGCGCGGCCCTCACGCGAGGAGCTCCGGCAGGACCGTGGCGCCGGCGTCGCCGAAGCGCGCGAGCGCGGGGTCGCCGAGCTGCCGCGCGAGCGTGTAGAGGAAGTGGCCGTAGTCCGCGTCGCCGAGGTGATGGAAGCGGCCCTGCGCGAAGCCGGCGGCGGCGCCGCCCGCCATCACGACGTTCACGTCCTCGCGCCCGTGGTTGTTGAGGACGCCGAGCCCGAGCTCGTTGAGCCAGACGACCAGGGTGTTGTCGAGGAGGGTCCCGTCGCCCTCGGGCACCGCGTCGAGCGCGGCGATCACCTCGGCGAAGCGCTCCGCGTGGAACCGGTTGATCGCGAGGAGGTTGCCCTCGGGATCGCTCGAGCCGCCGTGCGAGACGTCGTGGTGTCCCGCGGCGATCCCGATCTCGTCGTAGCCGCCCGACTCGATCCCGCCCCAGCCGCCCGCGCGCAGGGTCGCGACCCGCGTCGCGCCGCAGCGGAACGCGGCGACGATCGTGCGGTGGTGCGCGGTCCACGTGGCGACCATCCCCGCGCCGCCCTCGGGCCGCGCGAGCGCGTCGCAGGTGAGCGGCACGTACGGCCGCGCGAGGAGCGCCTCCTGCTCGCGCACGAGCGTGAGGTGCTCGTCGAGGAGCGCGCGCGAGCTCGGCCCGAGGCGCGCGCCGAGCGCCGCGCCGTCGCGGGCGATCGCGTCGAGGACGCTGCGCTGCTGCGCGCGCCGCCGCTCCGCCACCGCGGGGTCCTCGTTCGTGACGCCGAACACGCGCTCGAAGCCGCCGAGCGCGGCGCCGATCGGCGGCACGGGCAGCCCGCGCGCGGAGTAGCAGGTCTGGTCGTTGGGATCGTTCGCCGGCATCACGCCGAGCTCGAGCGAGCGCAGCGGCGTCGTCCCGTGCCACTCGTCCGCGAGGTACTGATCGATGCTCGGCCCTCCGTTCGCGACGCCGTCCTCGGTGCGCGAGGGCCGGCCCGTGGTCGCCTCGCTCATCCCGCCGGAGTGGCCGTCGGTGCCGCGCAGCCCGTGCAGCACGACGAGCTTGTCGCGGTGGGCGGCGAGCGGTGTCAGGACGGGGCTCGACGTGAGGTCCCCCGCGCGCGGCACCCAGTGCTCGGGGAGCTGCCCGTTGCCGGTGAACATGAGATAGAGACGTTGCGGGGCGCGCCCCTCCTGGGCCTCGCCGATCCGCCCGAGCAAGCCCGAGAGGAACGGGAGCCCGAGGGCCGCGCCGGCGGTGGTGCGGAGCCAGCGGCGGCGGGTGGTCTTCGTCGACATCAGGGGGCCTCCTCGTAGCGACGGCGGAAGGTCTCGCTCCGCACCAGGGTCACGAGCGCCTCGGCGATGCTGTCCTCGCGCGCGACGCCCGCGACCGACGCGAGGTCCGGGCCGTCGGCCTCGCCCGGGAGGCGCCCGAGCGCGAAGCGCAGCCAGTGGTCCGCGAAGCACGCGCCGAGCGGCTCCGAGGTCGCGACCGCGCGCGCGAGCGCCGCGCCGCCCTCGATGGCCCCGTCCGCGAGGCCGATCGCGGGCAGCCCGCCGCGCGCGTCGATCGGCCGACCGTTCTCCACCGTGCGGTGGCGCCCGAGGCCGTCGAAGTCCTCGAACGCGAAGCCCGGCGGGTCGATGCGCTCGTGGCACCCGCGGCACTGCGCGACGGACGAGTGCGCGGCCCAGCGCTCGCGCGTGGTGCTGTCGGGATCGGGCGGCGGCGGGACGATCTCGAGGTCCGCGGGCGGCGGCGGCAGGTCGTCGCAGAGGATCTCCTCGAGCACGAACACGCCGCGGTGCACCGGGCTCGTCCCGTCGAAGGTGCCCGTCACCGCGAGGACGCCGGGGAGCGTGAGCACGCCGGCGCGCTCGGGCGGGAGCGCCGTGCGCGCGCCGTCCGCGCCCGCGATCCCCCAGAGGTGCGCGGTCCGCGCGTCGGGCCACGCGAAGTCGGCGGCGAACATCGCGGGGAGCGCCGCGCCCTCGCTCCAGAGCATCTCGTCGAGGAAGCGCGCGGCCTCGGCCTGCATCCCCGCGCGCACGTCCTCGTCGAACTCCGGGAACGCCTCGGGGCTCTTGTTCAGCGACGCGAGGCGATCGAGCCAGAGCCACTCCTCGAGGAAGCGGCGCACCGTGTCGCGACCGCAGTCGAGCGCGAGCAGCCGGCGCGCGTGCGCCTCGAGCTCCGCGGGCGCGAGGATCGCGCCGGACGCGGCCGCGGCCCGCAGCTCCGCGTCGGGCGGGAGCTCGCAGAGCGCGTACGAGAGCCGCGCGGCGAGCTCGTGGGGACCGAGCGCGAACGCGCCCGGCGCGCCCTCGACGGGGGTCCCGAGCTCGACGAGGTAGAGGAAGCTCGGGGTCGCGAGGATCCCCGCGAGGAGCATCCGGAGCCCGGACGCGAGGCCCTCGGCCGCGCCCTCGTCGAAGAGCGCGCTCAGCCTCGCCTCCTCGTCCGCGGCGAGCGGCCTCCGGAGCGCGCGGGGCGCGAGCTCGGCGACGAACGCGCGGCCGCACGCGCGCCGCTCCGCGTCGAAGCGCCCCGCGGTCGGGTCCTCGGGGCCGACGATCGTGAGGCGATCGTAGTGGACGCGGAGGTTGTCGTTCCCCGTGACGATGCGCAGCTCGATCAGGTGCGGCCCCGCCTCGGCGATCGCGAGGGTCGTCTCGAGCCGCGTCGCGCCGGGTGCAACGTCGTTTGCGATGTGCACCACGGCGTCGTCGAGCGCGATCTCCGCGCTCCCGAGCCGCGCGTCCGTCTCGAGCTCGAACGCCACCGCGTAGCGCCCCGGCGCGGCGAAGTCGTGCGTGTAGAACACCGTCGGGTCGGGCGCGTACACCGAGCTCAGCCGCGTCGGCGTCTCCTCGTTCGGACCGAACGCCCAGTCGGGGTTGCCCGTGAGGCCGACGCCGCTGATCGCGTCGGTGCGCGGCGGCGCGGCGGGCGGGAGGATCGGGTCCGGGCACGCGGGGGTGATCTCGTCGAGCCGGGCCTCGGCGAGCAGGGTGTCCGCGACCTCCTCGGCGATCGCGAGGTACGCCTCGAGGTGCGCCGGGCTCACCGTCTGCCCGTTCACCACGCGGTCGTGCGCGTAGCCGCGGCTCTCGGGCGGGAGCCGGCCGAGCGCCTCGGGGCGCACGCCCGTGAGCGCCTTGATCGTGCGGCCGAGCTCGCGCGAGGTGAGGCGCCGCGTGGTCGACGAGGGCACGCGGAGCGGCGTGGTCGGATCGTCGGGCGGGGGCGGGCGGCGCTCCTCGCCGGGCAGCTCGACGACGCCGACGCAGCTCGCGAGGAGGGGGACGAGGAGCAGGAATCGGAGGGCCACGCGCTCACCGTGGGGGCCCGAGCGCGGCCTCGCCACGAAGGGCGGCTGACCTCCACTGAGCCCGATTGCCCCCATGATTTCCGCAAGCTCGACGCGGTTGATCGGAGGAGGCCAGGTCGTCGCGCAGTGAAGCTCCCGTCGGGGGGCCCCACGCGCACCGTGGGGGTCGAACGCGCGCTAATTAGCGCGTTCGGACGAGGATCGGGGCCCCGCGCGCGAGCGCTTGGGGGAAGGGGCGCGCAGCCCCCTCGGCAGACTCGAATCAAAGGCTGTCGATCAATCGAGCGAGCCGAGGCCGAACGAGGGCCGATCGAGCCCAGGCCGGCGCGTAGCGCCGGCCG
>JAYRVK010000414.1:0-1574 GCA_041918555.1 Sandaracinaceae bacterium | reverse complement strand
GGCCGACAGCCGGCGCTGCGCGCCGGCCTGGCCTCGATCGATTTATCGACACCCTCTGAGCGGCGAGCGGAGCCGCCGTAGCTACTCGATCGCGTGCTGCGGGAGCGACGCCACCAGCTCGCGCAGGTGCGGGATCCGCGCCTCGAGCAGGGGGAGCTGCCGGTGCAGGACCGAGCTCGCGACGTCGTCGAAACCGAGCGTGAAGAAGTACGCGAGGTGGTGGAGGATCCAGCGGTCCACGCGCTGGATCGCGCCGGCGGCCTCGTCGGTGCCCAGCTCCGGGATGGAGGTCGCCTCGAGCTCGTCGAGCAGGCGCTGGGTGCCGACCTGGTAGGCGTCGGCCTCGCGCGGCGTGAACTCCACGTGGATGAGCGCGAACACCCCCGCCGCGACGAGGCGGCGGTAGAGCGGCATCTGATCGATCGCGAGGTGGTAGCCGAGCTCCCTCGCCTCGGCCTCGTCGAGGTCGTCCGCGAAGCCCCACGATCCGCTCGCCGAGCGCGCGCGGAAGACCACGAGCGAGCTCGGATCCGCGACGCGACGGACCGCAGCGAGGATTGCGCGGTCCACGTCGCCGCCCGGGTGACCCTCCGCGCGGAAGCGCGCGAGCCGATCGCGCCCGACGCGCAGGTGCTCCGTCGGCTCGACGAGCCACGCTCGCTTGGGTCCGCGCACGGTGTCGACGTCCCGCGCGACGAGGCGGACGCTCAAAGCAGCCCCTCGTCGAGGCGGCGCATCCCCTCCAGCAAGAGGCCCTCCGCCGACGCGTGGATCACGCGCTCTCCGGTCTTGAAGCCGGGGTCGAGCTGGAAGGTGCCGTCGGTCAGCTTGAGCATCTCGTAGAAGGCCTCCTCGCCGATCGAGGTACCGAATTTGGCGTCGTAGATGAGGCCGTCCTTGAAGTGGATCTCGCCGCGACGCCCGCCGCCCGAGAGCTGGAGCCGCCCGCTCCGCCGGCCGTTCGCGAGGATCTGCACGACGTCGGGGAGCGACATCTCCTTGATCGAGCCGCTCACGCCACCGCCGGTGTGGCCCATCGCACGATCGACCGCCTGGCCCGCCTTGGTCGCGACGAGCTCCGCGGACGCGGGCTTCACGAGGTAGTCGGCGGCGCCGAGGTCGAAGCCCTTCGAGACCGAGTCGCGATCCGAGCGCTGCGTGAAGACGATCATCGCCGGCCGGTCCGAGGCCGTCAGGCCGCGAACGCGCTCGAGCAGCGCGAACCCGTCCCGGCCGGGGCCCAGATCGATCTCGGTGATCACGACCTGCGGCGGCGCGCGATCGAGGGCCGCGATCGCGGCTTCGTAGGTCCGCGCGACGTCGACCACGAAGCCGTGCTCGATCAGCCGGAGCTCGAGGACCGTCGTCTCCTCCGCGTCCGGGTCGACGAGCAGCGCGCGCGCGCGGGCCGCGTCGTCGGCCTTCTCGTCGGCGGCGAGCAGCACGAGGAGATCGGCGAGCGCGGGATCGAAGAGCTGCCCCGCGAGCTCGCGCACCACGGTGAGCGCCTGCCCCTGGGAGAGCTGGCGGCGGTACGGGTTGCGCTCGTTCGCGGTGAGGTCCGCGTAGGTCTC
>JAYRVK010000413.1:0-10972 GCA_041918555.1 Sandaracinaceae bacterium | reverse complement strand
TCACCACCGCGTCCCCCGGCACCAACACGAGCGCCCGCTGGTAGAGCGCGAGCGCCTCGTCGCGCTCCCCGGCCGCGGCCTGCTCGCGCGCGCGCTCGACGAGCTGGTCGCGCGCGAGCCGGCGGAGCCGGCCCGCCTCGGGGTCTCGAGGGTGTGCGGCGAGCACGCGATCGGTCAGGCCGAGCACGCTCGTGGCGCGCGGCGCGTCGAAGTCTCCGCGGCGCAACGCGGCGCGGGCCTCCTCGAGCGTGGCCTCCACGTCGAGCGCCGCGGGCTCCGCGGGGCGTCGGTCGAGCCACGCGTTGACGCCGAAGCCCCCCCCCACGAGCAGCGCGCCGATCACGAACGCGATCCCGATCGTGCGCGCTCCCTTGCCGAGCCCGCGGCGCGGCTTCGGGATGCCGGCGATCGAGACCTCGCCGTCGTCGCCGAACGGGCTCGGCGCGCCCTCGAGGGTCGGCGACGACTCCGTCGCAGGGGGGGGGCGCGGCGGCTCGGCCATCGGGGGGGTCTTGGCGACCGAGCTCGTCCCGACGACGTCGGGGGGCAGCTGGTAGCCCGGCTCGGACGGCGGCCCGATCGACGCGCGCGCGGCGCGGCGGCGATGGACCTCGAAGCCGGCGCGCTCGGCGGCCGAGCGCAGCGCGTCGGCGTACCCGTGCGCGTCGTCGAAGCGGCCCTCGGGGTTCTTCGAGAGCGCGCGCATGATCACGTCGGCGACCGGCTCGGGCACGTGCTGCCCGCGCGGCTGCGCGCGCAGGTGCGGCGGGTCGGCGTGGATGTGCTTCATCAGCATCTGCACGGGCGAGGGCGCGTCGAACGGCGTGGTCCCCGTGAGGAGCTGGTAGGTGAGCACGCCGAGCGAGTAGACGTCGCTCCGCGCGTCGGTCGACTCGCCCGCGGCGCCCTCCGGCGAGATGTAGCGCGCGGTCCCGAACACGAGCCCGGACTGCGTGGCCACCGTGACGTCGTCGCCCCACAACACGCGCGCGATCCCGAAGTCGAGGACCTTCACGAAGTCCGGATCCTTGCGCCGGTTCACGAGCAGGACGTTCTCGGGCTTGATGTCGCGGTGCACGACGCCTTGCAGGTGCGCCTCGCCCACGCCGTCGCAGATCTGCGTCGCGATGTGGAGCGCGCGGTGCACGGGGAGCGCGCCCTCGCGCTGCAGGACCTCGAGCAGGGAGCGGCCGTCGAGGTGCTCCATCACGATGTAGAGCGAGCCGTCCTTGAGCTGGCCGAAGAGGAAGACCCGCACGACGTTCGGGTGGTCGAGCGCGGTGCACACGCGGGCCTCGCGCTTGAAGCGCCGCACCGCGTCGGCGTTGTCGGCGAGCTCGGTGTGCAGGATCTTGATCGCGACGTCCCGGTGGAGCGTCGTCTGGCGCGCGCGGTACACCGTGCCCATGCCGCCGGCGCCGAGCTTCTCCTCGATCTTGAACTGATCGAGGAGCGTCTGGCCGATGTACGGGTCGTCCTCGGTGGGCGTGTGGGTGAGCGGGAGCCCGTCTTTCTGGCAGAAGGCCGCCGCGCCGTCGTAGCGACGCCCGCACTTCGGGCAGACCTTCGGGAGGGCGTCCATCGCTCGCATTGATCTAGCTCCGACGCGCGAACCCCGCAAAAGAGCTGGGTTCTCGCGACCTTGTGGTGGTATCGTCTCCCGGCACGGAGCGAGGTCCAAATGAAACGAGCCTTCCTCTCCCTGGCCATCCTGGTGGCGTGCGCCGCCCCGACCGTTGCGTCGGCGCAGAGCCTCATCGTGCTCGGCGTGCGATCCGCCGAGGGCGACGACGAGTTCACCCGCAACCTCACCGGCGCCGTGCGCGGCGCCGCCTCGCACGTCGAGGGCTGGGAGGTGTCCGATCGCGAGGTGACCTTCGTCCAGATGGCCCTCGTCCACGACTGCGACAACCCGAACCCGACGTGCCTCGGCGCGATCGCCGCGGCCCTCGGGGTCGAGCGGATCATCTACGGCGACGTGCGGCGGACGAGCGCCGGGGACGACTACGACTTCTCGATCAATCTCCACGTCTTCAACGCGACCTCGAGCACCATCGAGCACTCGGTCGCCGATACCATCCCGAACGTTCAACGGGACATCGACGACCTCCGCGAGCCGGCGCTGCGCTGGATCCGTTCCCTCCAAGGCGCGCCGCGCACCGGGACGCTCATCGTCCGCGTCAACGTGCCGGGCGCCGAGGTCCTGGTCGACGGGACCTCGGTCGGGACGGTGGACGACAACGGCGCGCTCCGCGTCGAGGACGTCGAGGCCGGCACGCGCCAGGTGCGCGTCACCGCGGAGGGCCACACCGCGTTCACGAGCTCCGTGTCGGTCGAGGCGTACACCGAGGCGACGCTCGAGGGGGAGCTCCAGGCGGGGAGCGAGGGCGGCGGCGGCGTGCCGGTCGACCTCGTCGTGGGCACCTCGCTGCTCATCGCGGCCGGGGCGTTCGCGGCCGTGTGGATCTACTCGGGCGTGACCGTGTTCGGCCACATGAACAGCGACGAGTGGGCCGGCATCCGCGCCGGGTACGACGAGAGCACGGCGAACCTCTGCACCTCGGGGACCGTCGACACGGGACGCCCCACGGACATCTGCAACGAGGCGGCGACCCTCGAGGTCCTGCAGTTCGTGTTCATGGGCCTGACCGCGCTCGCCGGGGGGCTCGGCCTCTACTTCGTCGTGTCCGGCGCGAGCGCGTCGAGCGGGAGCTCCGACGCCGAGGCCGCGCGCCTCGAGCTCGTGCCCTCGTTCGGGCCGGAGCACGCGTACCTCGGGGCGCGCCTCCGCTTCTGAGCCCGCTTGCGGATCGTCGGCGGCGCGCTCTCGGGTCGTCGGTTCTCGGGGCCGCCCTCGGACGCGACGCGCCCGACGAGCGAGCGCGTGCGTGAGGCGATCGCGTCCGCGCTCGACGCGCGCGGCCGGATCGAGGGCGCGCTCGTGCTCGACCTGTTCGCCGGCACCGGCGCGATGGCCTTCGAGGCGCTCTCGCGCGGCGCGCGCCACGCCGTGCTCGTAGAGCAGGCGCGCCCGCTCGTGAAGGCGATCGAGCGCAGCGCGGAAGAGCTCGGCCTCGCGGATCGGGTCACCGCGGTGTGCGCCGACCTCGCGCGCGACGGCGCGCCGTGGCGGCGCGCGCTGCCCGCGCCGGCGAGCCTCGTCTTCCTCGATCCGCCCTACGCGCGGATCGCGCTCGTCGCGGCGCTGCTCGCGGCCCTCGCGGGCGCGCGATCGCTGGCCGACGACGCGACGATCGTGATCGAGCACGCGACCAAGCACCCCCCCGTCTTGCCGCTCGGCTTCGAGGAGATTTCGCGCTATCGCTACGGCGACACCGCGGTGTGGCTCGCGCGCTTCACCGCCTCGGAGGAGACGCCTCGATGAGCAGTGCGATCTATCCCGGCTCGTTCGATCCGATCACCAACGGCCACGTGAGCATCCTCCGGAGCGGGCTCAAGTGCTTCGACCGCCTCGTGGTCGCGGTCCTTCGCAACCCGAAGAAGCAGTCGCTCTTCACCGTCGAGGAGCGCGTCGAGATGATCCGCGAGGAGTTCGCGGGCGAGCAGAACATCGAGGTCGACAGCTTCGACGGACTGCTCGTCGACTACTGCCGGAAGAAGGGCACGCGCGTCGTCCTGCGCGGCCTGCGCGCGGTCGCCGACTTCGAGTACGAGCTCCAGATGGCCAACATGAACCGGCACCTCGACAAGGACATCGAGACCGTCTTCATCATGGCCAACGACGTCTACTTCTACGTCTCCTCCAACATCGTCAAGGAGGCCGCGACGCTCGGCGGCGACGTCTCGAAGCTCGTCCCGCCGTCGGTCGCGAGCCGGCTCAAGAGCAAGCTCGGGCGGTGACGCGGGGGGCGGGCGAGGCCCGCCGCGATCAGCGCGGGGAGCGCGCGCGCGGCGTCGAGGCCGACGCGGCCGACGCGCATGTCGTCGACCCCGACCTCGCCGCGCTCGAGCGCGGCGCGCACCTCGCGCCAACCGACGAGGTAGCCCACGTCGCGCGCGACGCCCCCGCCGCGGTACGCGCGCTCCGCCACGCCGACCGCGTCCGCCGGCCCGAAGCCGTGCTCGCGGTGGAGCCAGCTCGCGGTGTCGCCGAAGGGCGCGCCGTGGTGCATGCGATCGGCGGCGAGCACGCGCGCCGCGAGGATCCGCAGCCGGTACGCGTCGAGCGCGCCCGAGCGCTCCTCGAGGCAGAGGCAGATCCCCTCTTGCGCGCTGAAGGAGCCCGCGGTCCCGATCTCGAACAGGCGGAGGGGCTGCATCCGCGCGTTGGCCGCGGCGACCGCGTGGCCGAGCACCTCGTGCACCGCGAAGCGGATCGCCTCGCGCGGGCCGAAGCAGCGATCGGCGAGGAACACGGTGCGATCTCCGGTGGCCGCGCCGGCGCTGAGGCGGGGCTCGACCTTCACGTCGATCGAGAGCCCGGCGTCGCGCGCGGTGCCGAGCATCAGGCCCGCGAGCGAGGGCCTGCCGGCGGGCGCGACCGGCGGGATCACGCGCTTCTCCTCGTGGTGGGGCAGCGACTCGAGCATCGCGCGCGCGAGCCGCGCGACGGGCGCGGGCCCGCCGGGGAGCTCGACCTCGGTCCGCCCGGTCCCGAAGCGCCGGGCGGCGAGCGGGCGGATCCGCCGCGCGTCGCCGAGGGCGTCGATCATCGCGAGCTCGAGCTCGAGCTCGTCGAGGCGCGCCAGGTAGAAGGCGGCCACGGGCTGCCCCTCGACGCGGGCGCGCGCACGCTCGAGCATGCGCCACACCTGCGGCTCGACGCGGCGCGGGGGACAGGTCCACGCGGGGACCGGGGTGTGGCCCCGCGCGAGCGCGTCGACCAGGCGCCCGCGCTCCTCGGCGGCGTTGTCCGCGGTGAGCGCGGGGAGGAGCCGGGCCACGTCCGCCACCTGCTTCATCAGCGCGTCGACCTCGCGGAGGGCGCGCGGGACGTCGGGGTGGTCGCGAGGGCGCATCGATCGAGGGCAACGTAGCAGGCGGCCTCTCGAGCGTCACTCGGTGCTACCCTGCGGGTCCATGACCGACCTCGTCACGAAGATCGCGGCGTTCCAGGACTACGACCAGTACCGGGACCTGCACTGGGACGGATCGTTCGAGGACTACCTCGCCCTCGTGAAGCAGCGCCCGCAGGTCACGCGCAACGCGTACCAGCGGCTCTACGACATGATCGTCAGCTACGGCGAAGAGGAGTACATCGACAACAAGAAGCGCCTGATCCGCTACCCCTTCTTCAGCGATCCGATGGGAGACGGCCACGACGCGATCTTCGGGCTCGACATCCCGCTGATGCGCCTCGTCAACGTGCTGCAGGCCGCGGCGCTCGGCTACGGGCCGGAGAAGCGCATCATCCTGCTCCACGGGCCGGTCGGCTCGTCCAAGAGCACGATCGCGCGGCTGCTCAAGAAGGGGATCGAGGAGTACTCGCGCACGCCGGAGGGCGCGCTCTACACGTACCGGTGGGTGAACCTCGCGGAGACGGGGCTCGCCGCGGGCGACGACGGGTTCCCCTGCCCGATGAACGAGGAGCCGCTCAAGCTCGTGCCCGAGGAGTGGCGCGAGCGCGCGATCCGGGACCTGGGCCTGGGCAACGACCGCCACAAGGTCGTCGTGCGGGGCACGCTCAACCCGGCGTGCCGCTACATCTTCAACGGGCTCATGGAGCGCTACGGCGGCGACTGGTCCAAGGTGGTCGGCAACCACATCCGGATCCGGCGGCTCCTCCTGTCGGAGAAGGACCGGATCGGCATCGGCACCTTCCAGCCCAAGGACGAGAAGAACCAGGACTCGACCGAGCTGACCGGCGACATCAACTACCGGAAGATCGCCGAGTACGGCTCGGACTCGGACCCGCGCGCGTTCAACTTCGACGGCGAGTTCAACATCGCGAACCGGGGCATCGTCGAGTTCGTCGAGATCCTGAAGCTCGACGTGGCGTTCCTCTACGACCTCCTGGGCGCGACGCAGGAGCGCAAGATCAAACCGAAGAAGTTCGCGCAGACGGACATCGACGAGGTGATCATCGGCCACACCAACGAGGCCGAGTACAAGAAGCTCCTGAACAACGAGTTCATGGAGGCGCTCCGGGACCGCACGATCAAGATCGACATCCCGTACATCACGAAGGTCAGCGAGGAGAAGCGCATCTACACGAAGGAGTTCGGCGCCGACCGCCTGCGCGGGAAGCACGTCGCGCCGCACACCTTCGAGGTCGCCGCGATGTGGGCGGTGCTCACGCGGCTCGAGGAGCCCAAGAAGCACCAGCTCGCGCTGCTCCAGAAGATGAAGCTCTACGACGGCAAGACGCTGCCCGGCTTCACGCAGGACAACGTGAAGGAGCTGCGCAAGGAGACGGTGCGCGAGGGCCTCGATGGGATCTCGCCGCGCTACATCCAGGACAAGATGTCGAACGCCCTCGTGTCGGACGGCTCCGAGGGCTACATCAACCCGTTCATGGTGCTGAACGAGCTCGAGAAGGGGCTCGCGCACCACTCGCTGATCGCCAACGAGGAGCAACGCAAGACCTACCGCGAGCTCATCGGCGTCGTGAAGAACGAGTACGAAGAGCTCGTGAAGAACGAGGTCCAGCGCGCGATCAGCGCGGACGAGGACGCGATCGCACGGCTCTGCGCGAACTACATCGACAACGTCCGCGCCTACACGCTCAAGGAGAAGGTCAAGAACCGCTACACCGGCCGCGACGAGGAGCCGGACGAGCGCTTGATGCGATCGATCGAGGAGAAGATCGACATCCCGGAGAGCCGCAAGGACGACTTCCGGCGCGAGATCATGAACTACATCGGCGCGCTCGCGATCGAGGGCAAGAAGTTCAACTACGACACGAACGACCGCCTGCGCCGCGCGCTCGAGATGAAGCTCTTCGAGGACCAGAAGGACTCGATCAAGCTCTCGAGCTTCGTGTCGAACGTCATCGACAAGGACACGCAGGACAAGATCGACGTCATCAAGAGCCGGCTGATCAAGCACTACGGCTACAACGAGGCGTCGGCCAAGGACGTGCTGAGCTACGTCGCGAGCATCTTCGCGCGCGGCGACGTCAAGAAGTAATGCGGGCCGCACCTTGGGCTCTCGCGGCGCTCTTCGCGCTGGGCTGCAACTGGGGCGCGTACTTCTTCCGAGAAGTGCACCGGCCGATGCTCGCGCTCGAGGCCCGCGTGGATCCCCACGCGCGCCAGCCGTGCCTGCTCGTGATGATGCCGGGCATGCTCGACATCCCCGACGACTTCCTGCGCAACGGCTTCGTCGAGGACGCGACCGCGGCCTCGCGCCGCTGCGACGTCGTGATGCTCGACGCGCACTTCGGCTACTACCGGGACGGCACGCTGCGGCGGCAGGTCGCGGCCGACGTCTTGTTCCTCGCCGACCAGCGGGGCTACGAGGAGATCTGGCTCGTCGGCATCTCGATGGGCGGGATGGGCGCGCTCCTCGTCGCGCAGGAGCACCCCGAGCTCGTCGACGGCGTGGTGCTCCTCGCGCCGTTCCTCGGCGAGGAGGACCTGGTGACCTCGATCGAGCGGGCCGGCGGGCTCGCCGCGTGGGAGGCGCCGGCCGACGCCGACCCCTACGACGACGAGGAGTACGACGACGCGCTGTGGGCGTGGCTGAAGGGCTATGCGCGCGGCGACGCGGCGATGCCCGCGCTCTACGTCGGGGTGGGGACCGAGGACCGCCTGCGGCCGGGGATCGGCCTGCTCGCCGCGCACCTCCCGCCCGAGCGGCACGGGCAGACGGCGGGCGGCCACGAGTGGGCGACGTGGCGCGTCTTGTGGCGGCGGCTGCTCGCGAGCCCGCCGTGGGATCCGCGCGCCGCGACGCCCAGCCTCGCCGGTTGATCGGACCGCACTGAATTGGCCCCAGCCGGGGCCGCGCGCAGATATGCTATCACCCGCCATGCTTCGACGGATGGGCCTCGCTTCGGGGATCGCGTGTCTCCTGCTCGGCGCCGCGGCGATCGCGAGCGCGCAGGATGACGCGCGGGCGCTCTTCACCCAGGGTCAGGCCGCCTACGAGACGGGCGACTACAACACCGCGGTGCGGCTGTGGACCCGCGCGTACGAGCTCGATGACCGGCCGCTGCTCCAGTACAACCTCGCGCAGGCCTACGAGCGGCTCGGTCAGCTCGACCAGGCGGTGCGCTCGTACCGGATCTACGTCGAGCACACCCCGGGCGACGACCCGCGCGCCGTGAACGCGCGAGCGCGGATCGCGTCGCTCGAGCAGCGCGTCGGCCAGACGAGCATCGCGCTGACCGGCGGGGTGCAGGGCGCGCACGTGGTCATCGACGGACAGGACCGGGGCCTCTTGCCCCACCCGGATCCGTTCCACGTCGATCCGGGCAGCCACCGCATCATCGTGCGGCTCGCAGGCTACGAGGACTTCGTGGCGACCGTCGCGGTGAGCGCGGGCCAGCAGGCCGCCGTGCCCGTCGAGCTGCGGCCGGGGACGAGCGGCGCGGCGCCCGACACCGTCGGCGGCGGCGGAGGGATCTCCACGATCGGGCTCATCGTCGCGGCCGGCGGCGCGGCGGTGCTCATCGGCGGCGCGGTCGTCGGCGGGCTCGCGCTCGGCCAGGCGGGCAGCGCGCCCGACTCCACGGGCTCCGAGGCGGACGGCGCGAGGACCATGGCGCTCGTCGCCGACATCCTGTTCGGCGTCGGCGGCGCCGCGCTCGTCGCCGGCGTCGTGCTGATGTTCGTGCTCGAGCCCGACCTCGGCGGCTCGGCGCGTCTCGTGCCCGTGGTCGGCCCCGAATTCGCCGGCGCGGTCTTGGAAGGACGGTTCGAATGACGCGCCGCCTCTGTCTCGGTGGGCTCCTCCTCGCGGTCGGCGCGCTCGGGCCGGGCTGCTCTGTGATCGTCGAGTCCGAGCTCGGGAACCGGACGTCGGACGCCGGGATGATGGGCGAGACCTGCACGTTCGACGCGCAGTGCATCTCCTTCGATCCGTTCAATTGCAATCGGGTTTGCGGTACGGAGGGGCGCTGCATCGACGGACCCGCGCCCGACGGGACGCGCTGCGGGATGGGCGCCAACCAGCACTGCGTCGCCAACGTGTGCGTGATGCGCGAGTGCGGGGACCGCTTCGTCGACCGGAGCGCGACCCCGCCCGAGTTCTGCGACGACGGCAACGACAACCCGGACGACGGGTGCAACAACGTCTGCACTCGCTCCTGTGCGGCGCCGGCCCCCGCGATGTGCTCGGACGGGAACCCCTGCAACGGCGAGGAGACGTGCACGGACGTCGCCGGGATGATGCTCTGCCGCGCCAGCATGGCGCTCGCCGAGGGCGCGGACTGCACGAGCGCCGGTGGCGACGGCACCTGCACAGACGGCCTCTGCGTCACGCGCTGAGCGAGTGCTACGCTTGGCGCATGCGCTTGCGACTCACCTTGCTCACGGGCTCGATCGTCCTCTTCGTCACCGCGTGCGGTGACGGGACCGGAGACCCCGACGGGGGTGGGCTCGACGGCGGGGAGCGCGACGCGGGCGGCAGCGACGTGTGCGCGGGTCAGCCGGACGGAACCGACTGCGGCTCCTCGATGGTCTGCATCGACGGCGCGTGCGAGTCGAGCCGCTGCGGCGACGGCTTCGTCGACAGCACCCGCGCCGAGGCGTGCGACGACGGCAACGACATCGCCTTCGACGGCTGCGAGCCGGGGACCTGCGCGTTCACCTGCACCGAGAGCACGGAGTGCGACGACCTGCGGGTCTGCAACGGCACCGAGACCTGCACCGACCACGTCTGCGCGGCCGGCGCACCGCCGATGGCCGGGACGATGTGCACGCGGGCGGCCGGCGGCGACGGCGTGTGCCGCGCGGGAGACTGCGTCGATCCGGGCTGCGGTAACGGCGTCGTCGACGGCACCGAGCCGTGCGACGACGGCAACGACGTCGACGGCGACGGCTGCGACATCGACTGCACGTTCTCCTGCGAGGAGGACCTCCACTGCAACGACGGCGACGTGTGCAACGGCGACGAGACCTGCGACGTCGCGACCCACGCCTGCACCGCGGGGACCGCGCCCGACTGCGCCGACGCGAACGCGTGCACGAGCGACGAGTGCGACCCGGCGAGCGGCTGCTTCAACCCGCTGATCGACGGCGACCTGGACGGCCACGCGGACGAGCTGCTCGGCGAGTGCGGGGACGACTGCGACGACGGCGACGCCACCGTCTTCGGGGGCGCGGAGGAGCTCTGCGACGGACAGGACAACAACTGCAACGGCGACACCGACGAGGTCGCGCCGACGTGGTACGTCGACTGCGACGACGACGGCTTCGCCGCGGTGACCGACGGCTCGCGCACGGGCTGCACCGAGCCCCCCGCGAGCGCGACCGGCTGCGGCGGCGGCTGGACCACCGTGCGGCCGATCGACATGGCGAGCACCGACTGCCGCGACACCGACGACGACGTGTTCCCGGGACAGACGCTGTACTTCGTGGCCGCGATCCCCGGGACGACCGACGACTGGGACTACAACTGCGACGGCACCGAGTCGACGCGCTACGGCTGCGGGCCCTCGGACGGATCCTGCGGGGGCCGCTGCGAGGGCGGGTACCTCCCCGCGAGCGACGACAACCGCGACGGATGCGAGTTCTTCTGCATCGCCGGCCGGAGCTGTGTCCTCGTCGACTATCCGCGCTGCGGTGAGACGGCGGACTACCAGCCGTGTAGCGACCTCGGCGGCTTCTGCCGCCCGTCCCGGCCCTCGGACCGCGCGCAGCAGTGCCGCTGACGCGCTGCCCCTGATATCCTCCCGAGCGTGTCGCTCCGCATCGACGAGGACCACAACCGGTTCAAGCAGATCGTCCGCGGACGCATCCGGAAGAACCTCCGGCACTACATCTCGCAGGGCGAGCTGATGGGCAAGCAGGGGAAGGACGTCGTGTCCATCCCCATCCCGCAGATCGACATCCCGCGCTTCCGCTAC
>JAYRVK010000412.1:0-16741 GCA_041918555.1 Sandaracinaceae bacterium | reverse complement strand
GTCGCACGCGGTGCCGAAGATCGCATCGAGCGGGACCACGGTCGCGCCGAACTCGCGGTTGGCGCGCTCGGCCTTGTGCGGATCGATGTCCGCGACGGTGAGCGCCGCGCCGAGCGCGTGGAGCTCCTTGCAGAGGTGGTAGCCGACGTGGCCGACGCCCTGCACCGCGACGCGCACGCCCTCGAGGTCGCTCCGGCCGAGCTCGCGCTTCACGCACGCCTCGATGCCGCGGCGCACGCCGAGCGCGGTGAAGGGCGACGGGTCGCCCGAGCCACCGTGCTCGGGCTTGACCCCGGTGACGTGCTTGGTCACCCCGCGCACGATCTCCATGTCCTCGATGCCGGTGCCGCTGTCCTCGGCGGTGATGTAGTGGCCGCCGAGGTTCTCGACGAAGCGGCCGAACGCGCGGAAGAGCGCGGCGCGATCGAACTGCCCCGCCGGGCGCATGAGGACGGACTTGCCGCCGCCGTGCGCGATGCCCGCGAGCGCGGCCTTGTAGGTCATCCCGCGCGCGAGGCGGAGCGCGTCGACGATCGCGTCCTCCTCGGATTCGTACGGGATGAAGCGGCACCCGCCGAGCGCGGGGCCCATCCGCGTGTCGTGGATCGCGACGATCGCGCGCAGGCCCGTCGCCGCGTCGCGGCAGAGGTGGAGCTCGCCGTAGTGATGGTGCTCGAGCAGTTCGAAGAGGTGGGTCGCCATGCGGGCGCGCACGATAGCAGACGACGAGGAGCGGTCCGGCGGCTACGTTCGAGGCCGTGCGCGCCCTCTCACTCGTGCTCGCGATCGCCGCGCTGCCGAGCCCCGCCGCGGCGCAGGGCGACGGGGTCTACGGGCGGCTCGGCGCCGACGTGGCGCTCGAAGCAGCGCTCGGCGGCGGCGTCGCGTTCGAGGGTGGCGCGGTCCTCGGCGCGGGCGTGCTCGACCTGCGCGCGCGCTACCTCGACATGGCGGGGGTCCTGGTCGGCGCGGAGCTGCGGCCCGAGGGCGCGAGCCGCGTCGTGGTGGGCGTCGACGTGCGGCCGATCTGGCTCGCGCGCTTCGCGCTCGGCGGGAGCGTCGGCGATCGATGGGTCGATCTGTTGCTCGACTCGATCGGGCTCGACCTCGGCGTCGCGATCACGCCCCTCGACGAGTCCGTCGGCGCGGCGCTGATGGTCGGCTTCGGCCTCGACGTGCCCCTCGCGTTCTTCGACGAGGGCGTGAGCGGCCTGGCGCTGCGCCTGTTCGGGCGGCACGTCGCGGCGCTCGCGACCGATCGCTACGGCCCGGACGGCGGCGCCAACGACTGGATCGCGGGCGCCACGCTCGTCTTGCGTGGGAGCGCGAGCACGGGCCTGCCCGGCTGGGAGCCGCGCCGCTACGCGCTGCCGTGACGGCGGCCGAGCGCGCGAGGGGTTATCCTCGGGCGCGATGGTCTACTGCCAGAAGTGCGGAGCCTCCAACACCGACGACGCGCGCTTCTGCAACATGTGCGGCGCACCGATCGCGCAGGCGGGCGAGCCGGGCGGGCCGCTCCCCGAGGACGCGGCGCCCGCCGCGACGATGCGCGGGCACGACAGCCCCGCCGACAAGGGCGCGGACAAGGGTTCGGAGGCTTCGACGCCGCCCCGCGTCGATCCCCGCGCAGAGACGGAGGTCGCGCCCCCCCCCTCGCACGAGCGCGCCCGCGCGCGCAGCGCGAGTGGGCTCGACCAGACGCCGCCGCCGATGTCGCTCGACGTCTCGACGGTCAGCCTCGCCGCGATCGGCGTGCGCTCGCGCGGCAAGGCGTGGGCGATCCTCCTCGGGGTCGCGGCCGCGTTCATCGGGCTGGGTGCGATCGGGATGTGGCTCGCGCTGAACATGAACGACGCGCCGCCCGCGGAGGAGGTCGCGGAGGCGGGCGAGGTCGAGCCGCCCGCGCCGAGCGAGCTCGAGGAGCCGCTGCCCGAGGGGGACGCGCCGGTGATCGAGGCCGGGGAGCCGACGATCGAGCCGGCGCGCTCCGGGCGCGGGCGGAGCGCGACGCCGCGCCCGAGCGACACGAGCGGGCGCGGCGGCCGCGGCGCGGCGACGGGCTCGACGGGCTCGGGCTCGGCCGGCTCGGGTTCGAGCGGCACGGGGCCCACGGGGACGGGCTCGACGGGCTCGGGGCCGAGCGGCACGGGGTCCACGGGGACGGGCTCGACGGGCTCGGGATCCTCGGGTGGCGGCGCGACCGAGGCGCCGACGGAGACGGGCTCCACGGGGACCGGCTCGCCGGGCGCGGGCTCGACGGGCACGGGCTCGGAGCCCGACTGGGAGTCGATGGAGGAGGGCGTCGAAGACGAGCGCGACCTCGAGATGGACGTCTACTCTGGGCGCCTGCGCCAGTTCATCCAGACGTACTACATGCGCCGCGCGGCGACGTGCTTCGACATGGCGACGCGCAACCACCCCGAGCTCCGCGGGCGGGTCACGATCGCGTTCACGATCCTCGCCGACGGCACGACGCGCGACACCAGCGTCGAGTCGAACCAGACCGGCGTGGAGTCGATCGGCGGCTGCCTGGTGAGCCAGGTCTCGCGCTGGCGCCTGCCGCCGCCGCCCGAGGGCGAGGCGCCGCTCGCGATGTCGATGCCGTTCCGCGGGACCGGGATGTGACGACGGAGCTTGATCTCGGCCCTCGGAGTCGGCTACGCCGCTGACATGTCCGAGCGCGATCACGTCGACGAGGAGCACCTGACCGTCACCGGTCGCCACCGCCACTCCCAGCCGCCGGGCGTCGCGGTGATGGACGACGACGTGGTGATCGTGGTCACTCAGGCGTTCGGGCCCAAGGGCGACAACGTGGTCGGCATCTCCGACGTGACGTTCGACGGGCACCCCGCGGTGACCCTCAAGATCAAGCACGAGGGCCGCGAGGGCCTCGTGCACCTGAGCCCGATCCACGGCGACAAGCGCAAGGCGGGCTTCACCGACATCCCCGTGGGCGCGCGGCTCGAGCTGTTCTGTCCCGTCTCGGGCGAGCGGCTCCCCGAGCTCGGCGAGGTCGAGGACGGGAGCGGCGCGCGCTATTTCCTCCTGTTCCTCACGCCGCGGCTGCAGGGCGGCGCGTCGGTCGCCATCAGCGATACGTGGGGCCACTACCACTCGCGCATCGTCGACGACGACGAGCTCATCTCCTACTGGGCCGCGAACCACCCCGACCTCTGACACCCGGTCGAAACCGGAGCGTCTTGCCAACCTTCGACCGCAGGGAGTAGGGTCGATGCTCGCTCGGCGTTGGGCTGGGTGTGGTGGAGGAACCTGGGATGGACGACAAGAAGAACACGCTCGGCGACGACAGCATCCAGACTGAACGCGTCGGGCGCCGCTCGGCGGTGGCCGCGATCGGCGGGACGCTCCTCGGCGGCCTCGCGCTCGCGGTCGGCGCGCCGACGAGCACGGCGTCGGCGAAGCAGACGGACAACGACTCGGGCCCCAACGCCGATCCGGCGGGCGGGGGCCGGGGCCGGAGCGGTTGCTCCGACAGCGACAGCGGCTCGAACGCGGACCCGGCCGGCAACGGTCGGAGCTGCGGCCGCACGCGCTGAAGGGAACTGGGGGAGAGGGACGCTGGCGCGGTGGAGACCTCGGTCTCCGCCGCGTCGCGTTTCGAATGGGCCTCTCATGGACTGCCCGCGCTGCCTCCTGACCAGCGAGTCGACGCAAGACGTCTTTCGATTCTTCTGGCCCGATCAGGAGGTCCGGGCGGAGCTGCGCGAGGGGGCGCCCTGCAGCTTCTGCGAAGACGTCGCGCGCTACCTGGATCCCGGGCGCCTGCGCCAGGAGCGCGACGCGTTCTTCGAGCGCGCGAAGCGGCCGGTGTTCCTCGCGTACTCGGGCGGAAAGGACAGCACCGCGGCGCTCTATCACCTCCGGCGCGAGCTTCGCGTGCCGACCGTCGCGGTGATCTTCGACAACGGCTTCATCCCGTCCGAGGTGCTCGAGTACGCAGAGCGCGTCACCGCCGCGCTGGGCGCCGAGCTCGTGATCGATCGCGAGCGCGCGGGAGACGAGCGGCTCCCGCGCGGGTTCGCGCGGCGCCTGAAGGCGGCGTTCCGCGGGCCCCGCAACGATGTTTGCACCGTGTGCAGCAAGACGTTCCTCCGCCGCTTCCACCGGATCATGGGCGAGCGCGGCGCGGACTCGATCGTCCTGGGCAACAACTTCTGGGCGCACAGCCCGCACACGTCGGGCGGCGCTCCACCTCCCTACATGACGGCGAGCTGGGAGCGCGCGCTCCCCGACGGACGCGTCGCGCGCCACCTCAACCTCCCCTTCGCGAGCCGGATCACCCACGCGCGCATCCGCGCGATCCTCGACGAGATCGGCTTCCACGGCGCCACGTTCAGCGGGTACACGTCGAACTGCGTCCTCAGCGACTTCCAGGACCACGTGCGCGCCCGCGACGGGCAGCGCACCGACTGGGGCCGCGAGTACCTCTCGCTCGAGGTGGCGTCGGGCTTCATGACGCGGGCCGAGGCGCTCGAGAAGCTCGCGCGCGCGGAGGCGCGGGGCTTCGACGCGGCGCTCATGGCGCGCATCGAGGCGGACCTGACCCGAGGCTAGACGCCGTGGCGCGCGAGGTGGGCCGCCTCGTACGTCGCGAGCTCGTCGATGAACACCGACGCGAGGAGGCGGAGCGAGACGACGCGCTCGAGGATGCGCGCGCGCGCCCGGCGCGCCGGCTCCTCCTCCCGCGCGCCGGCGCCGAAGAGCGGTAGGCTCGCCCGCACCCACTCGGGCCGGACGACCTCGAGGGCCTCCACCGCGGCAGGCGCGAGGATCGCCTCGAGGCGGTCCTTGCCCGCAGGCCCTGCGAGCGCCTCGGTGAGGAGGCACGGCGCCAAGAACCCTTGCTTGGTGCGATCCGCGATCGTCGCGGGCAGGCGCGCGCGCGCGAGCGGGCGCAGGAGCGGCTTGTCGCCCGGCGCCGCGTCGCGCAGCGCGCGCGGGAGGCGCGCGAACCACTCGAAGAGCCGGTGGTCGAGGAAGGGGCAGCGGATCTCGACGCTGCTCGCCATCGAGTAGCGGTCCAGCGTCCGCAGGATGTACGCGGGCAACCGCCCGTCGAGCTCGGCGTGCTGGAGCGCGTCGAGCGAGTCGGGCGCGAGCTCGGCCGGCGCCGGCGGGACGAGCGGGTGCGCGGCGGCGGGCGGGGCGACGAAGATCTCGGCGGCGAGACCGGCGAAGGCCCGGGGCCCGAGCAGCTCGCCGAAGGGGAAGCCCGGCGCGAGCAGCTCGCCGCTGGTGCCCCACGCGGCCCGCGCCGCCGCCTCGGACTCGGCGAGGTCGCCGAAGTCGTCGTCGTCGAGCCCGAGCGCCTCGGGCACCTCCTCGAGGTCCCACGTGCGGAGGTAGCGCACGAGGTGCGGGTGCCGCCGGTACACGTCGTAGCCGTGGAACAGCTCGTCCGCGCCCTCGCCCCCGAGGAGCACCTTGTAGCCGCGCTCGGCCGCGAGCGCCGTCACGTGTCGGAGCAAGACGTCTTGCTCGAACGAGGGGTCCGCGTACTCGCCGAGCCACTGCGCCTCGGCGTACGAGTCCGCGACCTCGCGCGCGTGCGCCTCGAAGTCGAAGCGGTGCAGCGTCGCCCCCACGTGCGCGGCGAGCGCGTCCTGGTGCGCCGACTCGTCGAGCCGCGCGTCGGCGAAGCCGATCGAGAACACGTCCCTCGGGCCGAGCGCCTGGCACACGAGCGAGGAGTCGAGGCCGCCGCTCGCGAGCGCGCCGACGGGCACGTCGCCCACGGTGCGCCGGCCGACCGCCGCGTCGAAGAGCCCGGCGAGCTCCTCGCTCGCCTCCTCGAGGGTGGCCGGCCCGCCGCCCTCGTGGCCGACGGGCATCCGCCAGTAGCGCCGCGGCGCGAGCGCGTCGAGCCGGTCCTCGCGCACCCGCGCGACGTGCGCGGGCGGGAGCGCGGAGATCCCCGCGAACGGCGTCATCGGATCGATGAGGTGCTCGAAGAGCAGGAACTGCTCGGACGCGCGCGGGTCGAGGCGCGGCGCGAAGCCGGGCAGCGTGAGGAGCGACTTCATCTCCGAGGCGAACCAGAGCGCGCCCTCGTGGCGGGCCCAGTAGAGCGGCTTCTTGCCGAAGCGATCGCGCGCGAGGACGAGCTCGCGCGTGCGCGGATCCCAGATCGCGCAGGCGAGCATCCCGTCGACGCGCTCGAAGACCTCCTCGCCGAGCGCGAGCCAGCCCGCGAGGAGCACCTCGGTGTCGCTCTCGGTGCGGAAGCGGTGCCCGCGCCCGGAGAGCTCGCGCCGCAGCGCCGCGTGCTCGTAGATCTCGCCGTTGAAGACCACGACGGCGCCGCTCGCCGCGTCGCGCATCGGCTGTTGGCCGTGGGCGATGTCGACGATCGCCAGCCGCCGGCACGCGAGGCCGATCCCCGGCGCGTGCCAGCGCCCGCGCTCGTCGGGGCCGCGGTGCGTCAGGAGGTCGGCCATCCGCGTGAGGCGCGCGGGCGCGTCCGCCCCGCGCGCGCCGAGATAGCCGGCGATCCCGCACACGATCAGGCGCTCACGTCAGGCGCTCGGCGACGGCGCCCGCAATTTCCTTTGCGCGCTTCTTCGGGACCTCGAGCTGCTTGGCCAGCGCGTCGTAGAACTTCGTCTCCTCGGCGTCGATGCGCCCGTCCGCGAGCGCGAGCTCCCACGTGAGCGCGAGCATGAGCTCGCGCAGGACCGGGTGCGTCAGCCGCTCGCCGAGGTCCTCGAGCTCCTTCGGCTGATGGACCCGCATCACGAGCTCGTCCTGCGTGTCCTCGTCGAGCCCCGAGCGCGCCACGAGCCGGCTCAAGAGGTGCCGCTCCTCGGGGTGCACGTCGCGGTCGGACTGCGCCATCGCGATGACCGCCTCGACCGCGGCCCGACGCTCGCGCGCGATCTCCGCCGGGTCGGCGTCCCGGAAGAACTCCCGCAGCTCCTCGACGCGCTCCTCGCCGACCACGTAGGCCGCCACGGCCTGGCCCGCCTCGGCGTCTCCGTCGTCCGCCTCGATCACGCCGGAGCTCGAGAGCGCCCCCACCCACGTCGTCATCGCCCGCTGCGCCGCGTTCATGCCGCGGATGGTATCAAGCAACGGCGCGCTCGCAGTATAGTTCCCGCCGTGACCGGACCCACCTCCACGTGGTGGCTCCGCGTGGGCGACGGAATCGCGAAGCGCATCACGCCGGGCGGGCTCTTGATCGGGCGCTCGCCGCAGTGCGACCTCGTGACGCGGAGCCCGACCTCGAGCCGCCGGCAGGCCCTGGTCTACCTCGACGAGAAGGGCCCGCGGGTCGCCGTGATGGGGCGGGGCACCGTCGCGGTGGACGGCGCCGCGGTCGAGCTCGACTCCGCGTTGAGCGACGGCGCGAAGCTCGAGGTCGGCGACGTCAGCCTCGAGGTCGTCCGCGAGGAGACCGCGAGCGAGGGCACGGATCGCGCGGCCGTGTGGGTCCTCGAGACCGGCGACGGGGACCTCTTCTCGTTCTCGAGCTCGCCGTTCCGCGTGGGCGGCGCCGACAACGACGATCTGCGCGTGTCGCAGTGGCCGGCCCACGCGCTGACGTTCCGCGCGAGCGGCGGCCGCCTGGAGGTCGAGCCGCACGTCGCGGTCGAGATCGACGGGGAGCCGGTGGACGCGGGCACGAGCCAGCGGCTGCGGCGGGGGAGCCGCCTCGTGATCGGGGGCGTCGGCGTGAAGATCGTGACCGGCGGCGACCTCGGCACCGGCTCGACCGTGGCGATCGAGGCCGACGCCGAGCCGGGGGCGCGCTCCGTGCGGCTCGAGTTCCTCCCGCGCGGGGGGCGGCTCCACGTGCGCGCCGGCGGCGACGAGCAGTCCGTCTACCTGACCGACCGGCGCTGCGACTTCATCGCCGTGCTGCTCAAGCCGCCCCCTCCGCTCGAGGCCGGCGACTTCATCCCCGACGACCAGCTCTGGGCGCGCGTGTGGGGCAAGCAGCCGTCCGGCAAGAAGACCCTCCACGTGCTCCTGCACCGGCTGCGCAAGGACCTCGATCGGGTCGGCCTCGACGGCAACGAGCTCCTCGAGCGCGCCGAGGGCGGGGGCGCGACGCGCTTCGTCCTGCGCGGCGGCGCGCGCGTCGATCTGGGGTGAACGGGCTCCGACCGCGTCCAGTGCTACGGTACCGCCGTGGCCGAGGATCGGGACGATCGGTTCGCGCGCGAGCCGCGGGTCATGCTGCCGAGCACCGAGACCTGGGCGCCCTTCGAGTCGACCCTCGACGAGGAGCCCGACGCGTCGGAGGACGTGCCCGCCGAGAGCCGCTACACCCGCAGCCAGCTCGCGTTCGCCGAGCGCTACGAGGTGCTCGGGACGCTCGCGGCCGGGAGCATGGCCGAGATCCGGCTGTGCAAGGACCGGCCGTTCTCGCGCGAGGTCGCGATGAAGGTCCTGCGACAGGGCCCGTCGAGCAAGACCGCGCGCTGGCGCTTCTTCCGCGAGGCGCGCGTGCAAGGGCAGCTCAGCCACCCCGCGGTCGTCCCCGTGTACGACCTCGGCGTCGACCCCGCGGGCGACCTCTACTTCACGATGAAGTGGGTGCGCGGGCTGCGCCTCGACCTCGCCTTCGGCGAGCTGCGCGAGGGCGCCGAGCGCCCCGCGTTCACCGAGCGGCAGCTCCTCGCGCGCCTCGCGCAGCTCTGCCTCGCGCTCCACTACGCGCACTGCCGCGGCGTCGTGCACCGCGACCTCAAGCCGTCGAACATCATGCTCGGCGAGTTCGGCGAGGTGTACGTCCTGGACTGGGGCCTCGCGAAGGTGCTCTCCGAGACCAAGCCCCGCTACGAGCCGATCGACGACGCGTCCGGCGCGATGCGCACCTCGGACGGCTCGGTGCTCGGGACGATCGGGTACATGGCGCCCGAGCAGCTCCAGGGCGAGGTCGATCAGGTGACCACGCAGTCCGACGTCTACTCGCTCGGCGCGATGCTCTTCGAGCTCCTCGCGCGCGAGCCCGTGCACCGCGGCTCGGCGGCGATGCAGGCGCTCTCGTCGCTCAAGACCGACGGCGCGAGCCCGCGCGAGCGGCGGCCCGACCTCGCGATCGACGAGGCCCTCGACCGCATCTGCTTCGCCGCGCTGCGCGTCGACCCCGCGAAGCGGCTCGACAGCGCCAAGGCCATCGCCGACGCGATCGAGGCCTACCTCACGGGCTCGTGAGGCGCGGGTCCTTCGGCCCCTCGACGGTCGTCACGGTGACCCCGTGCGCGCGCAGGTAGTCGACGCCGTTCGCGCCGGCGTAGCCGCCCTCGACCACCATCACCTGCACGATCCCCGCGTGGTGGATCATCTTCGCGCACATCGCGCAGGGCTCGCCCGTGACGATGAGCCACGCGCCGCGGCACGCGACGCCGTTCGCCGCCGCGTTGCAGATCACGTTCATCTCGGCGTGGTGACAGCCGATCTCCATCCGCTCGCCGCTCGGCACGCGCATCGTGTCGCGCAGGCACTCGGTCCCGCCGCAGAGCTCCCCCCCGCCGCGCGGCCCGCCGTTGTAGCCGTCCATCAGGACCACGTTCCGATCCGGATCGATCAGGAGCGCGCCGAACTTCCGGCGCGGGCAGTTGCTCGCCTTGGCGAGCGAGAGGCACTGCTCGACGCGGATGCGGATGTGCTTGTCCTTCACCGGCGCCACCCTGGCGAACGGTCCCCTTTCGGTCAAGGCTCCGCGCCGTGGACGACCCGCTGACCGACGACGCGATCGCAGGCTCGTTCCGCGTCCTGCAGCGCAGGCGCGGGCACCGCTACTCGCTCGACGACGTGGTCACCGCGTGGGAGGCGGTGAACGCGCGGCCGAGGGCGCGGCGCCATCTCGACCTCGGGTGCGGGATCGGGTCCGTGCTCCTCATGGTGGCGTACAAGCTGCCGGGTGCGCAGCTCGTCGGCGTCGAGGCGCAGGACGTCTCGATCGCGCTCGCGCGAGAGACCGTGCGGCGCAACGGGCTCGACGCCGAGCTCGTCCACGGCGACCTGCGCGAGGTGCGGCTCGAGCCGCGCTTCGAGCTGATCACGGGGACGCCGCCGTACCTCCGGCCCGCGTCCGCGTCGCCGTCGACCGACGCGCAGCGGACCTACGCGCGGATCGAGCTGCGCGGGGGGATCGAGGACTACCTCGCCGCCGCCACGCGCGCGCTCGCGCCGGGCGGCGCGTTCGTGGCGTGCTGCGACGCGCGCGCCCCCGAGCGCGCCATCGAGGGTGCGCGCGCCGCCGGTCTGTCGCCGATCCGCCGCCGCGACGTCGTGCCGCGCGCGGGGCACAAGGGCGCGCTCTTCACGGTGTGGACCTTCGCCCACGAAGGCGACCTCGCGATCGAGCCGCCGCTCGTCGCGCGCGACGCGGACGGAGGCCGCACGGAGATCGCGCACGCGCTGCGCGCGTTCTTCGATCTCCCGGTCAACCGCGACGAGCCGCCGAGCCCGGGGAAGCCTCGTTGACGGACCGACCCAAGCGCGCGCTCTCGCAGATCGGCGGCCCGGTGACGACCCAGGGCGACGCCGACGCGCTGCGGGAGGCGTGGGAGCTCGCCTCGCGCGAGGACCCCGACACGCTGACCCACGGCTTCCACCCGTGGCCCGCGCGGATGCACCCCGCGATCGCGCGCGTGATCCTCGAGCGCTCGGGGGCGCGCACCGTCGTCGATCCGTTCTGTGGCGCGGGCACGACGCTGATCGAGGCGCGAGTGGCGGGCGCCGCGTCGCTCGGCGTGGACCTCAACCCGCTGGCGGTCCGCCTCGCGCGCGTGAAGGCGAGCCTGCCGTCGCCCGCCTCGCGCGCGGCGTTCGTCGCGAGCGCGAAGGCGGTCGCGGCCCGGAGCGAGGAGCGGGTGCGCGCGCGCGTGCCGATCCACGTGAGCCTCCCCAAGCACGAGCTCGGCTTCTGGGACGGCCACGTCCTCAAGGAGCTCGGCGGGCTGCGCGAGGAGATCACGGCGGTCGAGCGACCCGAGGAGCGCCAGGCGCTCGCGATGGTGTTCAGCTCGATCCTCACCAAGGTCGGCCGGCAGCGCTCGGAGACGCAAGAAGACTTGCAACCGCGCAGGATCCGCAAGGGCCTCTCGACCGAGCTGTTCCTGCGCCGCGCGATCGAGCTCGCGCGCCGCTGGGAGGAGCTCGCACGGGTCGCGCGGGGCCCGATGCCCGAGCTCGTCGAGGGCGACGCGCGGCGCCTGCCCGAGCTCGTGGGCGAGCGGCGCTTCGAGCTCGTGCTCGGCTCGCCGCCCTACGGCGGGACCTACGACTACGCCAGGCACCACGCGCGCCGGATCGCGTGGCTCGAGCTCGACGACTCGGCGCTGCGGCGGCTCGAGGTCGGTGCGCGGCGACGGATGGGGCACGAGGACGCGCTCGCCCAGTGGGACCGCGAGGTGCTCGCGCTCCTGCGCGCGTGCGCGAAGGTGCTCGCAGAGGGCGGCGCGATCGTGTGGGTGATGGGCGACGCGATCGTCGCGGGGCGGCCCGTCGCGGTGCCCGAGCAGCTCGCGCGGCTCGCACCCCGGGCCGGCCTCGAGCTCCTCGGCGTCGCCTCCCAGCCGCGGCACGCCGAGCGCGAGGAGCACATCGTGCGGCTCCGTCAGGGGGAGCAGTCGCTCAACTCCGCGTTGGTGATCCCGGGCGGCAGCACGTCCTCGAGGGAGATCTCTCGCTCGGGCGCGTCGTCCCGCGCGACCACGAGCACGAAGGATGGGTGCCGCCGCATCGCGAGCCAGCGGCCGTCCGGGAGTGCGCAAGGATCGTAGACATACTCGATGGCCGCGGAGACGAGGCTCGCCTCGCCGCCCGCGACCGGAAGCCGATAGATACGCCCGTTCAACCCGTCGGGGTCGGTCTCGGAGAGCAACAGATCGCCGCTCGCCTCGACGGCCGGGCCGCTCACGTAGACGCGGTCCTCGACCGGCGGTGCGCGGAGCACCTCGACCGCCCCGCCCTCGGCGGGGACCGCGCAGACCCCGGCCCCGAAGAAGGTCATGTCGGAGCACGAGAAGACGATCTCCGCGCCGCGGCGCCGCGGCTGGCTGTTGAATTCGTGGGGTGAGGCGGCCGCGAGGTCCGTGAGGTCCGTGGTGAAGTCGCCCGCCTCCGCGGTGGCCTCGACGATCCCCCAGCCCGTGGCCACCGACTTGACGAAGAGGATGCGGCGCCCGTCGTCGGAGATCGCGACGCCCTGCTGCTCGGTGAACACCGTATCTCGCAAGACGTATTGCGGGGGCTCGATGCCGTCGAGGTCCACGCGGATGAGCCCGAAGTCGGCGTCGATCATGGCCACCCACCGCCCGTTCGGCGACGCGAACGCGTTCGAGTCGAAGGTCGGGCCCGAGCGGCCGAGCCCGGCGCTCACGTGCGCGGTCAGGTCCTCGATGCGTCCCGAGCTCAGCTCGACGCGGAGCGAGCGAGCCTCGGCGCCCCAGGTGACGGTGATCAGGGCGTGTCCCGGCCCACGCGGCGAGAGGGCGCCCGCCGGGCTCGCGGGCACGCACGCCGCGGCCACGTCGCACACCTCGTCGATGGGGCACGCAGCATGATCGGGCGAGAGGAAGCACGCGCCGCCGACGCACCGCGCCGACGCGCACGCGCTGCCGCCGGGGCATTCGGCATCGCGCTCGCACTCGGCGGGACCGCACGCGTCGCCGCGCTCGACCACGCAGTCGTCCGGGACGCAGCGCCCCGCCAGGCAGGCGGTCGCCTCCGGGAGGTCCGCGGCGCCGGGGCACACGACGCCGCTGCAGTCGCGCGTCAGCAGGACGGTCACCACACGCACGCCGCCCTCGAGCGCGACGCGCACCGGGCGCGCGACGACGACCTCCCCCGCGGCGTCGAGCGCCGCGACCTCGAGGCTCGCCGAATCCACCGCGAGGCCTGGGAGCTCGGCGACGCGCACCCCGCTCCCCCACTCGCGGCCGGCGCCCGCGGCGGTGTGGATCGGCGACGCGAAGCCGGGCGTGACGCGCACCTCCGCGAAGTCGCGCCCGGGGGAGAGGTCCGTGCGTACCTGCACCACGAGCGTCGTCTCGCGCGCCGCGCAGCCGGCCGCGAGGGCGACGAGGCAAAGAGCGATGGCGAGCTTGCTCACGGCGAGACTATGCCACCGCCAGGGGCGGGCAGTCGTGGAGGACCCACTACGGAGCGCAGTCGGTGAGGAACGCGGAGCTCACGCCAGGGCGCAGCCAGTCGGTGATGACGTGCTCCTCCTCCGCCGCACCGGCGCGGAGGATCCGCAACGTCGCCGGGGGACCTCGGTGGACGGCGAGGTAGCGCCCGTCGGGTAGCGCGCACGTCTGATCGAGCTCGCCGTACTCCGACGCGGGCGTCGCGGAACCTCCTGCCGCGGGCACCCGGTAGATCCGCGAGGTGGACACGCCGGGGTTGGTGACGTTGACGAGCAGGTCCCCCGTCGCCTCGACCGCGAGCCCGAGCGCGGTGGTCATGCCAGGCATCGGGACCTCGTAGAGGGTGTCGACCTCCCCCGTGGCGCCGTCGAGCCGGCAGATCGCGTCCCCCTGTGCCCCGGTGGAGGAGCCCAAGAAGACGAGGTCGGGGCCGGCGATGCGGGGATGGAGGAGGTAGCGGAACGGGGACGCGGCGGTCCGATCCACGCCGCTCGCGACGAAGCGGCCACCCCCTTCGTCCGTCACCTCGAAGATCCCCCACCCGCCGTCGGGGGGGGTGGCGATGTGCAAGATCGTGGCTCCGTCGTCGGTGATCACCGCTCCGACCGGCTCGGCATAGATCGTACCACGCAAGACGTATTGCGTAGCGACGACTCCGTCGAGGTCGACCCGGGCGAGGGAGTGCTCTGCGTCCACGACCACGAGCCAGCGGCCGTTCGGCGAAGCGTCCGCGGTGTAGTCCTGTAGCGTCGGCGGGCGGCCGAGCGCGGCGCCGAGGTGCGCGCTGACGTCGTCGACGTGCCCGCTCCCGTCGAGGCGCACGCGCACGATGCGCGCGTCCCCGTCGTCCCAGTCCACCTTGAGGATCGCGTGTCCGGGGCCGCGCGGTGAGAAGCCGTCGAGGGTGGCGCAGCCGAGGGCCGCGTCGCAGACCTCGTCGGCCGCGCATGCCGCGTGGTCGGGCGCGAGGAAGCACGCGCCGGCGACGCAGCGCGCCGTCGCGCACGCGGACCCCCCCCCGCACTCGGCGTCGCCCGCGCACTCGGCGGTGCCGCACGACTCCTCGCGCTCGACCACGCACTCCTCGGCGACGCACCGGCCGGCCACGCACGCCACCGCGTCCGGCGGATCGCCCGCGCTCGGACACACTACCCCGCCGCAGGCGCGCGTGAGCAGCACGGTCACGACCTGCACCCCGCCCTCCAGTCGCACGCGCACCGGGCGCGAGACCACCACCGCACCGGCCGCGTCGAGCGCCGCGACCTCGAGGCTCGCTTCGTCGCTCCCGAGGCCCGCGAGCTCCGCGACGCGCACCCCGCTCCCCCACTCGCGGCCGGCGCCCGCGGCGGTGTGGATCGGCGACGCGAAGTCGGGGCTCACGCGCACCTCCGCGAAGTCGCGCCCGGGCGCGAGGTCCGTGCGGACCTGGACGATCAGCGTGGTCTGCTGCGCCTCGCACCCGAGCGCGAGCGCGCACAGAGCCAGCCCGGCGTAGAGCCCGCGCACGCTCACGAGCATGCCACGCGCCTCAGCGCACCGCGACGGGCAGGGTGCCCGCGCGATGCCAGTCCTCCCAGCAGAACGCGGTGGGGTCGCACTGGATCCGCGTGCCCACGACCACCCCGAACCACCGATCGGTCTCGACGACGTGCTCGAGCGGGACCTCCTCGGGCGTCGCCTCGAGCCGCTCCGCGATCGCGCGCAGGTGCGCGGCGGTGGGGAGGTAGTGCGCGCTCCCGAGGGCGAGGCAGCTCCGGTAGCGCGCCGCCAGATCGGTGCCCTCCGCGCGCGGCCAGCCCGCGCGCAGCCACGGCGCGAGCGCGGCGGGCAGCGCGGGCGGCGCGGCCTCGAAGCGATCGGCGAGGTCGCGCAGGTTCCGCGCGTCGACGGCCAGGCGCGCGCGCGTCGTCGGCGTCGCGAGCGCCCAGCGCTCCACGCGGCGCTCGTCGACCACGATCACCTCCCGGTAGGCGTGCTCGCCGGAGGCCACGTGGTAGACGGCGCCGATCCGGCCGAGCTGGCCCGCGAGCGCCTCCTCCGGGACGACGCGGCCCGCCTCGTCGATCACGCGCCAGCGCTCGGCGGTCCCGGGCGCGAAGCGCGCGACCCACGCGTCCGCGGCGAGGGTGATCTCGACGAGGTGCTCACCGTAGTCGTGGCCCTCCCAGCCCATGCGCGTCGCCCACGGGGTGATCCATGCGTAGCGCCGGCCACGCCGGCGGTGGCGGAGGTGCGCGGCGAGCGGGTGCGCGTCCTCGGTGATCTCCACGTCGAAGCGGCTCATCTCGCCGGGCATGCGCCCGTGCGCGAGGAGCACGCGATCGGCGCGCAGCTCCGCGATGCGCGCCGCGGTGGTCCACGTGTAGAGCTTGTGCCGGCGGAACGACGCGTCGTCGACCGCGCAGCCCGCGAGCCAGCCCACGAGCGGATCGAGCGCGGCCGCGGGCGCCGCGGCGAGGGGCTCGCTGGGGATCGGCCGCATCGGCGCCTCGATCGGCGCGACCGCGACGGCCGCCGGCGCGCGCGCCTCCCCCGCGCAGCCGAGCGCGAGCACGAACGCGGGGATCGCCTTGCGCCTCACGGGGAAGGGTACGCGCGGGCGGGCCCGGCTTCTTCCGCGTCAGCCCGAGCTCAGCAGGAACGGGAAGGTCGCGCGGACCCAGCCGCCCTCGGGCCGCGGGAACCGCCAGCCGCGCGCCGCGGAGACGATGCAGGCCTCGACGCCCGGGTGCTCGAGCGTGCTGCGCGTCACGCGCGCGGACGCCACCGATCCGTCCGGCGCGATCACGAAGCGAACGTAGAGGCGGCCCCCGATGTAGGAGACGTCCGCGAGGCCACGCTCCAAGCACCGCAAGACGTCTTGCCGGTGTTCGCGGAAGACGCGCAGGAAGTCCTCGTGGCGGAGCGAGCCCTCGGGCGCGCCGACCCACGGCGCGGGCGCTCGCGCGGGCGGCGCCGTGGGCGCCGCGCAGGCACCGCCGAGCCACCCCGCGAGCGCGGTGAAGGCGAGGCGCGCGAGCACGGCGCGGGGAGAGGCGGTCACGGCGTGATCAACCCGACGCGCTCAGCACGAAGGGGTAGCTCACGGCGACGACGCCGCCGCCCTCCGGCGGGGGGAAGGTCCAGCGCCGCACCGCCGCGACGATGCAGGACTCGGCGGGCGCGTTGCCGAGCGTGCTGCTCCCGATCGACGCCGACTGCACGGCGCCGGTCGGCCCGATGATGAAGCTCACCGTGAAGCGACCCTCGAGCCCGGGCTCGCTGGCGAGCTGCTGCTCGTAGCAGAAGCGCACCTCGTTGACGTGCCGCTGGATCACGCGCCGGATGACCTCGCGCGAGAGCGAGCCCCGCACGTCGGCGTTGCCGGTGCGGACGCGGGGGACCCCCTGCGAGCGGCCGACGAGGCCGCCGTGCGCGCGATCGTCGCTCGAGCCCGTCCCGGATCGCTCTTCCTCCGAGCGCCGCAGCTGCTCCGCGATCTGCGCCATGATCTCGGGCGGGATCCGCGCGCCAGCGTCCTCGCGCGCGGCGGCGGCGCGCGCTTCGGCTTCGCGCGCCTCGGCCTCGCGCGCCTCGGCCTCGCGCGCGACCGCCTCGGCGCGCTGGCGGTCGGCCTC
>JAYRVK010000411.1:0-3426 GCA_041918555.1 Sandaracinaceae bacterium | reverse complement strand
TCGTCGAGCGCTACGCGCCGCCGAACGAGAGCAGCTCGGCGGCGGGCTGGGGCCTCGACACGGCCGGGCGCACGAGCGCGCCGATCGTCGAGGTCGATCCGCCGCGGCGCGTGCAGCCGCTCGGCGGCCCGCGGATCGAGCGCGGCGCGCTCGCGCGGCTCGTCCGCCGGCTCGAGCACCTCGACGCGATCCGGCACCCGAACGGGCACGAGGGCTGGGGCTCGAACGAGTGGGCGGTGATGGGCTCGGCGACGACCGACGGACGCTCGCTCCTCGCGGGCGACGGTCACCTCCAGCTCAGCGTGCCCGCGCTGTTCTGGCAGTTCGGGCTCGACACGGTGCTGATGGGCGACGGCACCGACGACGTGCGGCTGATGGGCGCGACCATCGCGGCGCTCCCCATGATGGGCGTCGGCACGAACGGTTCCGTCGCGTGGACCCAGACCGCGTACTTCGCCGACGTGACCGACTGGTACGCCGAGGAGCTCGTGCTCGACGCCGAGGGCCTCCCGCGCGCGAGCGTGTTCCGCGGCGAGGAGCGCCCGCTCGTGCGCGTCGACGAGACCTTCGACATCGCCGACGTGCCCGACCTCGACAGCGTCGGGCGCACCGAGGTGCTCGCGCGCTTCACCACGTTCGACGGCCGCTTCATCAGCTCGATCGAGGGCCGCACGGTGACCGAGGACGAGGCGCTCGGGCCCGGTGAGTCGCGCGTGAACTTCATGGGCGAGTGGATCGTCCCGGAGGACACGGACGGCGACGGAACGATCTCCGGGATCAGCTTCTACTACGGCCCCTTCGACGGCGGCACGGTGCTGCGCGCGTTCCGCGCGTTCGCCGCGGCCGGCACGGTCGATGACTACCGCCAGGCGATGCGCCACTTCATCGGCTACGGCGGGAGCATGATGGCGTCCGACGCGGCCGGGTCCGTGCTCCACAGCGCGTACCACGCGGTCCCCTGCCGCGAGTACCTCCCGCGCGATCCCGGGACGAACGTGTGGATCGAGGGCGCGGACCCGCGGCGCCTCCTCGACGGGACCACCTACGGCGCGTGGCGCATCCCGCTCGACGCGGAGGGTCGCGTCGACGAGGCGGCCGCGGCGGCCGGCGGGCCGGAGGCGTGCGCGGTGCCGTTCGACGCGTGGCCGGGCGCGCTGAACCCCGCGCGGCAGTACGTGCACCACGCGAACAACGATCCCGGCAACATCGCCACCGACGACGATCTCTTCGACGATCCCCACTACGTCGGCGGCCCCTGGATCGAGGGCTACCGCGCCGAGCGCATCGAGGAGCGGCTGCAGGCCGCGATCGCGGGGGGCACCGCGGACCTCGCCGCGATGCAGGCGCTCCAGGGCGATCACCACTCGAACCTCGGCGAGGAGTGGGTGCCCTACCTCCTCGAGTTCGTGTCGGCCGCGCGCGACGCCGCGTCGAGCGCGCCGCCCGCGGGCTCGGCCGAGGCGCGCATGGCCGCGCTCTTCACCGCGAACCAGGCGCGCTTCGAAGAGGTCGAGATGCGCATGATCGACTGGCGCGACGGCGACTACGCGACGCCGGCCGGCGTCGACACCTTCTATCACGCGGCGACGGACCCGGAGCGCGCGGACAGCGTCGCCACGATGATCTTCGCGGCGTGGTTCCCGCGCTTCGCGCAAGGCACGCTCGACGACGAGGGCATCGATCGCAACTGGTCGCCGGCGGTGACCGGCGACACCTATACGATGCAAACGATGTTGCTCCTGATCACCGGCCGCGGCGCGGGCAACCCGGAGGGGCTCGGCTCCTTCGACCCCCTGACCGAGGAGTCGGTGTTCTTCGACGACGTCCGCACGCCCGAGACGGAGAGCTCGCAAGAGATCGGCCTCGCGGCGCTCGCCGCGGCGCTCGACTTCCTCGCGAGCGCGCCGAGCGCGCCGGGCGAGGGCGGCTTCGGCACGGCCGACATGAGCGAGTGGCGCTGGGGCCTCCGGCACCAGGTCCGCTTCGAGTCGCTCCTCGCGGACTTCCTCGAGGACGACCCCTCGCTCGGCGTGCTCCTCGACATGTTCAACGTCACGACGGAGCGGCACCCGCTCGCCGAGGATCTCCCTGCGGACGATCCGCGCGCGGAGCTCCGCTGGTTCCCGCGCCCCGGCGATCAGTTCGACGTGGACGCGGCGAACCCCGGCCTCGGCGGCACGCGCTTCACGCACGGGAGCGGCCCGGTCTTCCGCATGGTGATCGCCCTCGGGCCCGACGGCGTCGAGGGGCACAACATGCTGCCCGGCGGCCAGAGCGGCCTCCCCGAGTCGCCGTTCTTCTCGGACCAGGCCCTCGAGTGGCTCGCGAACCGCACGGTGCCGATGCGCTACACGCCGGCCGAGGTCGCCGCGGGCGCGGTCGGGCGCGAGCGCTATGCGCCAACGTTCTGAATCACGGAGAGGATCGTGGCCGCATGGGAGAGGTTCCTCGGGCGCCCTCAGCGCGAGGCCCACGCCGCCTGGGTGAGGCGGGGGCGGTTCGGCGAGGGGCGCGTCGCCCTCGACGGAGCGGACCTCTCCGACGCCCGCTTCGGGGCCGCCTCGCTCGAGGGGATCCAGCTTCACGCCTGCCGCATGGACCGGTTCACGATCGACATGGCGAAGCTCGACGGGGGACAGCTCCTCGCGTGCCGCGGCACGCGCGGTGCGCTGTACCTCTGCCGCTGCGACGACGTCACGATGAAGGACACGACCCTGTCGCAGTACAACCTGTCCGGCAGCGACTTCGTCCGGGCGCGGATCGCCGGCTGCACGTTCGACGACAGCGGCTTCGAGCGCGCCAAGTTCATCGACTGTGAGGTCGAGTCTACGTCCTTTCGTTCCTGTTTGATGCGCGATCTGTATGTTCGTGGCTCGCGGTTCGTGGAGTGCGACCTGTCGTCGGTCGTTCTCGACAAGGGCAAGGGCACCAATTGCCGGTTCGAGGACGCGGTGTTCTCGCGATGCAAGCTCACGGGAGCCGACCTCACGGGACGCCCGATGAAGAACGTCCTCTTCGAGGCGTGCGACCTGTCGGACGTGAGCGGGATCCCCGCGGCGGGGTCAACGTGGCGGGTCGTCGGTGGGCCGATCCCGATCCCCTGGCAGTGACGGCTCGGCTCCCAGGTCACCCTCGCCTCGGATGCCACCGGCTCGACGACCCGCCCCGATCCGTACGCTTGCTGCATGGCCCGACGAACGACGAAGAAGGTCCGACGAAAGATCGGTCCTCGGCACGCGATCCTCACGTTCGACGGTGAGTGGTGGACGGCCGAGGCGCCGTTCCTCCTTCAGCGCTCGCCGGAAATGTACCGGGGTCTGCTCGCCAAGAATGGACCATCCCCTGGCCGGGATGAGGTCGGCGCCGTGATGAGCTGAGGTCGCCGCCGCGAAGCCCGGACGGCGCCGCGCTCGTCGAAGGGCGCGG
>JAYRVK010000410.1:0-2982 GCA_041918555.1 Sandaracinaceae bacterium | reverse complement strand
GCGCGGCGCCGCTCCTCGCCCGCGGACCCGACGCCGGAGGACGGCGGGCGTGCGGCGCGTGCGCGGCGCCCCTCCTCGAGGCCGCGGGGCTCCTCGTGGTCGCCATCGACGACGCGCGCGTCCGGCGCGCGCGCTGGCGCGCCGCGGCCCGGCACCGGCTCCGCCGCGTCCCGTCGGTCGCGCCGCTCGGCCCGGCCGCGTGGCTCGGGACCACCGCGCTCGCGCTGGCGGTGATCGGGCTCGGCGCGCGCGCGGTCGGCGCGGCCGCGGTGCCGGAGCCGCTCGAGCCGGAGGTGCGCGAGGCGCCGGGGGAGGGCACGGCGCGGGCGCGGGGCGACCACGCCGCCTTGGCCGCGCTCGGACCCTCGACCCGGCCGCGCGCGCCGCTCGAGCTCGGGACGCAGGTGCTCGCGCGCCACGGCGCCGGGCCCTGGCATCGCCTCGCGGTGATCGTGGGCGTGCGCGAGGGACGCGCCTACGTGGTGTACGCCGACGGCGAGGCGGGCTGGATCGCACCCGACGCGGCGCTCGCGCCCGAGCTCGCGATCGGAGATCGCGTGGAGCGCGAGGACGCGGAGGGCTTCGTCCCCGGCGAGATCGGCGCGCGCATCGGGCCCGCGGTCCGGATCGGCGATCGCTGGACGAGCGTGGCGCGGGTGCGCGTGCGCAGCGACGCGCCGCACACGACCGGGACGGGGCGGGTGAGCGACGTGCCGGCGGACGCGTGGATCGAGATCGAGGAGCGCGACGGGGGGTGGCGCCCGGGGATCCTCGTCGAGGTGGACGGGCCCCGCGTGCGCGTCGCGTCGAGCGCGGGCGAGGAGCGCTGGCTCGCGCACACCCAGGTGCGGGGCCAGCGCATCGGCCCGGGCGCGCGCGTCTGGATCGACGGAGCCGACGCGCCCTACCTGGTCGCTGCGCGGATCGGCGACGCCCTCGCGGTGGTCGACGCCCACGGCGCGCGGCGGTGGACGGCGCTCGGGCGGGTCGTCCGGCGATGACGCTGCTCCTGCCGTGCTGCACGTTCCTGCGCGTCTTCGACACGGAGCCCGAGGACGAGGTCCTGACCCTGCCCGAGCTGACGGCGGCGCTCCGGCGCTTCGAGGTGAAGCTCGAGACAGCGGCGAAGATCGAGCGCGACATCGCGCGCATCCGCCAGGCGGAGAGGCGCCTGGCCGCGGGCGAGATGGTGCGCGGGAAGTTCATGGGCAAGCTCTGGAAGGAGGTCGAGCGCGCGAAGAAGGCGGGCGAGGATCCGGCGGCCGCGCTCACCGACGCCGCCGACAAGCTGGTGGTCGACGCCGACAAGAGCGCGAAACGAGACTTGCGCTTGTGGAGCCCGGCGCTCTACCGGCCGGGCGCGAGGAAGCGGGGCAAGGAGGGCGTGACCCACGTCTCCTGTCTCGTGCTCGACTTCGACGACGGGACCTCGATCCGCGAGGCCACGACCACGTGGAGCGCGTGGTTCCACCTCGTGTACACGACGTGGAGCCACACCCCGGAGGCGCCGCGCTTCCGGCTCGTGCTCCCGCTCGCCTTCGCGGTGTCCGCGGAGGACTGGGCCAAGGTATGGAGCTGGGCCGAGGAGCACGCGCACTTCACGATCGATCCGTCGATGAAGAGCCCGGCCGCGACGTATGCGCTCCCCGCGGTGCGGAGCCGAGACTGGCCGCGCGAGGCGTTCTCGCGGCCGGGCGCGATCCTCGATCCCGTCGACGAGGGCGTGCTCGCGCGCCGCACGCGCCTCGACCTCGCGCCCAAGCGCCCGCCCGAGGGGATCCCGAGCGCGATCCGCGGAGAGGATCCCGAGAAGGACTACGTGGACCACGTGGATCCGGACGCGGTCTACTTCGTCGACGAGCCCTGGGAGGAGGATCCCGAGTGGGACGCGTCGCCGGAGCTGGTCGAGGCGGTGCGGGAGGCGCCCGTCGCGGTGGAGCAAGGGCAAGATCTCTTGCACGAGCACATCGATCGGGGGCTCGCGCTCGTCGAGGCGCTGGAGCGGCTGGCCGCGCTGCGGGCGTCGGGATTCCTCACGGACGACGAGGCCGCGCTCGCCAAGACGAAGGTCCTCGCGCCCGATCCCGGCGAGCCGCGGCCTCGGCCGCTCGTCAGCGTCGACTTCGACGGGGTCCTGCACTCCTACGCGAGCGGGTGGGAGGGCGCCGCGACGATCCCCGATCCGCCGGTCCCGGGCGCGATCGCGTGGCTCGTCGCGGTCGACGAGCGCTTCGACCTCGCCATCACGTCGGTGCGCAACGCCCACCCGGGCGGGCCCGCCGCGATGCGCGCGTGGCTCCGCGCGCACGGGCTGCCCGAGCGCGTGCTCTCGCGCATCGCGTTCCCCGCGAGCGGGGTCGCGGACGCGGCCGTCCACCTCGACGACCGGGCCTACCGCTTCGAGGGCCGCTTCCCGTCCTTCGACGAGCTCGGCGCGCTCCGCCCGTGGTGGTCCGAGGAGTGAGGCTCGCGGGGTGGCGCACGGCGCCGCGGGCCTCTCGCGCGCGTCCCCCGGAGCGGGGGGGCGACTGCGCTCCAGCGGACCGTGCGGAGCGTGTCAGCTCGGCTTGCGATCCTCCAGCACGGCGACCGTGCCTGCGACGGGGTCGACGCGGACGGTGTCGCCGGTGCGGATGCGCTCGGTGGCGGGGCCGCAGCCGACGACCGCGGTCACGCCGTACTCGCGCGCGATGATCGCCGGGTGCGAGAGGAGCGCGCCCTCGTTCGTCACGATCGCCCCGACACGACCGAGCGCGACCGACCACTCGGGCGAGGTGATGCGGCACACGAGCACCTCGCCGTGGCGCAGCGACCCGAGCTCCTCGGGCCGGTCCACCACGCGCGCCTTCGCGCGCACCACGCGCGCGCCGATCCCGACGCCGCGGAGCGCACCGTCCGGGCGCTCCGGCATGGACTCGGCCTTCATCATCCACCCGAAGATCCGCATCACCTTGGCGAGCCCCGAGGGGAACGCGTCGGCGG